>JAFTFU010000024.1 GCA_017458285.1 Clostridia bacterium
AGAGATGCAGATAAAATTGCTTATATTGGAAAAAACAGATGGAAAAGATGTATCGAAGAAAATCCAGAAGCATTAGACGAGATTATAGAAATATATTTGCCAATTTTGAGAGAAGAAATACTAAATTTGGAATATTCAAGAGAATTATTTGACAGAGATATGAATACTTATGTTAAACAATATATTGAAATATGGAAAAATAGAAAGAAAGGTGACAAACAATGAAAGTAATAGTTATTAGGAACGGACAAACAATGGCAAATATAATAAATGATAAAGGAAAAAGAGGAGTATTATAGAAATGGATAAAAAAACAATTATGATTGATATGGATGAAGTTATCGTTGTAGGAAAATTTTCAGACTATTTAGTAGAATTTTATAAAACGATATTATTTTAAGTTATAATTAATGATTAAAGGGAGAGGTTTAGAGTGAAGGTTTTAAGTATTAGAGAGCCTTGGGCAAGTTTAATTATAAATGGATACAAAGAGTATGAATTTAGAACATGGAAAACAAATTATAGAGGAAAAATATTAATACATGCAAGTAGAAATATAGAAAAAGATAATATAATAAGATTCGAGGAAATAGATTTAGTATATAAACCTGGATTTATTATTGGAGAAGCAGAATTAGTTGATTGTATTCCTGTAACAAAAGATTTTGAGGATGATTTAATAAAGAAAGATGAACTTGTATATGGTGCTAGTAGAGATAGGGGTGGATATGCTTGGAAACTGAAAAATATTAGAAGAATTAATCCTAAAGAAGTAAAAGGAAAATTAGGATTATGGAATTATGATATTGAAATATGACATTAAATGTATTATAGTACATTTTGCATTTTATATTAACAAATTTTTATAATTATATAATTGTGGTACAAAAAGATGTGATATTGAGAAAAATGTAAATTTATGATATAGTGTAACCAATGTAAAAATAATTTATAAAAATGAGGTAAAATAAGATGAGTAAGATTGCTAATATGTTGAATATGTTGCAAATATTAAAAGATAGAGAAATACATACTATATCAAGTTTAGCAGAAAATTTAGAAGTATCAGAAAGAATGGTAAGACAATACAAATTAGAATTAGAGCAGGCAGGAATATATGTAAAGTCATATACTGGTAAATATGGTGGATATCAACTTGACCAAACTAGTAACTTTTTAAAAATAGAGAACGAAGTAAAAGAAAAGATGTATGTCATTATGAAAGAAGCCATATCAAATAAAAATAAAGTAAAAATTACATTTGAGTCTGTTAATTCAGGAATAACAGAAAGAATTATACATCCAGCAGAATTATTCATATATATTGATAAATGGTATATTGCAGCATTTTGTGAGAAGAGGAGAAAAAGCAAATGAATGAAATAATATTTGTAACACATAATAAAGGAAAAATAGCATCAGCTAGTAGACAGTTAGAAGGAGTAAATTTTAAAATATTTGAATATGATTTAGAAGAACCAAGAAGTGATGATATAAAATATATATCAAAATATAAGGTTATGGAAGCATATAAGATGGTAAATCAACCTTGTATATCTTTAGATTGCGGGTTTTGGATAGATGAGTTAGACGGATTTCCAAGAGCATTTGTAAATTTTAGTTTAGATACAATAGGAATTAATGGATTATTAAAATTAATGGAAGAAAAAGAAAATAGAAGTTGTAGATTTACGGAATGCTTGTCGTATTACGATGGAAACGAATTACATCAATTTATGGGAAGGCATGAAGGAACTTTAGCTGAAAAAATAGCTGGTAATGATACAGATAAAAAATGGTCTGATTTATGGTATATATTTAAACCTTATGGATATGATAAAACACTAGCACAAATGACTGATGAAGAAAGAGCAAATAGAAAAAAGTATGAGTCTATTGATGCAATGAGAGAATTTGCTAAATGGTATAAAGAGAATTAGAAAATTAACATTACAACTACAAACAAATGTTTTGAACTATATAGTTTAAAAAGGATGTGAAAAAATATGGCAAATGAAATAAAAGATTTAGGTAAAAAGGTTTTGCAATTAATAAAATTGAAGATATAAGTATTATAGATAAATTAGTAAATGAATAATTATATTATAAATAGCAGGTATTCTGTTGATTTAAAAGTATAAATTTTATGGAAATGTTTAGAGATAAAACTCAAATTGGAAGTGTTTGAAAAAGCACTTTCTTTTTTTGCCTTTTTATGATAGAATGTTGTCGACTGAAAAGTATAGGTATAGAGGAGAAAATATTTGAAAATAAAATTTGTATAAATTAAAATGGGATAATCGATGAAAAATGGAGATAAATATAAAATGAAAAATTTAAATGACATTGAAACAAATTGTGATAAGGAAGTAATTACACAGAATAGAGAATATATAAATAAAATTGTTAAAGTAAAAATAGATAGGAAATTCGGAGACAAACATCCTAAACACAATTTCATATATCCTGTTAATTATGGATATGTTCCTAATACTATTAGTGGAGACGGAGAAGAACTTGATTGCTATGTTTTAGGTGTATTTGAACCTATTGATGAATTTGAAGGAAAATGTATTGCGGTAATACATAGAACTAATGATGATGATGACAAACTTATAATTGTTCCAAAGGAAAAAGAGTATAGTAACGATGCAATTGATGCTTTAGTGGAATTTCAAGAAAGGTTTTTTAAATATGAGATAATAAGATAAATAAGGAGGAATACGTAATGGAAGAAAAATTAGATGTGTATACAAGAGATGGAAAGTATTTAGGTGTAAGAACAAGAACAGAATGTCATACTGAAAATCCAGGCTTCTATCATAAACCAGCATGGACATGGGCATATAACTCTAAAGGAGAAATTCTTGTTCAAAAAAGATCTATGCAAAAAAAGAAATTTCCAGGTTTATGGGATATGGCATGTGCAGGGCATGTAGAGGCAGGAGAATCTGCTAAAATGGGTGCTATAAGAGAAGCTAAAGAAGAATTAGGCATAGACGTAAGCGAAAATGAAATGCAGTTTATGTTTGAATACATAGAAGATGATGCTTGGGAAATTGGTCAAGTTTTCTTTTTCAAACTTGATAAAGAAGCAAAAGAAATGACTCTACAAGAGGAAGAAGTTGAAGAAGTGAAATGGGTAAGCTTTGAAGAATTTAAAAATTTATTATATTCAGATAAATGGGTACCAATGGATAAAAAAATTAAAGATTTAGTTGTTGCAGAATTTGTAAATGTTTTAAAATAAATAAAAATCAATGATGAGAAGATATCCAATACTTGATAAACAATAAAAATGTGTTTATTAAATTAGGGGGGAAAAATGACTGAAATAACAAATAGGTTTTTAGAATTATTTTATAAAATATCCGAAATACCAAGAGAGTCAGGAAAAGAAGGAAAGTTTGCTGACTTCTTAGAAAATTTTGCTAAAAAACATAATTTAGAATATTATAGAGATGAAAGCAACAATGTTCTAATAAAGAAAAAAGGAAATAATGAAAATAATGAAACAATTATATTGCAAGCTCATATTGATATGGTATGTGTAAAAAGAGAAAACAGTGAGCATAATTTTGAAACTGATCCAATCGAAATTATTAAAAATGGAGACGTAATATCAGCAAAAGATACATCACTTGGGGCAGACCAAGGAATAGGATTAGCGATAATGCTATTAATATTAGAAAGTAGTAAAATAAAACATCCAAATTTAGAATGTATGTTTACAACAGAAGAAGAAACTACCTTTAATGGAGTATTCAATTTTGATTATTCCAAACTGAGTGGGAAAAAGTTAATAAATTTGGATCACTGTAAGGATGATACAATAGTAATTGGATGTGATGCAGATATATGTAATAAATACATATTTGAAGGAATTTTAGATGAAAATGGCATACAGACTTATGAAATAAATATAAAAAATATAAATGGTGGGAATTCTGGAATAGAAATCGAAAGAAGTGCAAGAAATGTTATAACAATAACTGCTGAAATAATACAGAAATTACAAAAAGAAAAAGATGTGTTCATTTGCTCTATAGATGGTGGAAAATCTGAAGGAGATATAGCAACATCATGTAAATGTATTATAAAAACTAAAATTGATGATTTAGATAGTAAAGTAAAAGCGCTAACGATGGATGGACAAGTGCAAATTTATGAATCAACAAATAATTTATCATTTTCATTAGAAGATAGTAAAAAAATAATCTCACAAATAACAGAATTAAAACAAGGAATTATAAAAAAGCAAGATAATAATATAGTTGTATCTGGTAATATAGGAACTATTAACACAATAGGAAATAAAATTTCTATAACAGGAATTGTACGAAGTATAGAAATAGAAGAACTACAAAAATATAATAGAAAAAATACAGAAATATCTAACAAAAACCACTTTGATGTAGAAGAAATTTATCAAGATTCAGCATGGAAACCAAATGAAAATTCAAATTTGCAAGAGGATTATAAAAAAGCTTATTACAAAGTAAATGGTAGTATTCCATCTATGGAAATTGTTCATGCAGGATTAGAGTGTAGTTCTATTGCAAATAAAACTACAAATATGGATATGATTTGTATTGGAAGCATTATAGAAGATTTTCACACTGTAAATGAAAAAATGTATATTAGTTCTTGTGAAAAAACTATCAAAACATTATTGGAATATTTAAAAAACTGATATTCATATAAAATATTTAAAAATGAAAAATCTAGAAAAGTTTTATGAGGCTGATGATAGAATATCAAATTAGACAAAACTAGTTTTAAGAAAACGAAATAATATGGAGAAAAAATATGAAATTAATTAAAATTCCAGAAGATAAATATTACGATTATAGACTTCAAGCTATGTTTGAGTGTTATAAATGGGATCCACAATTTTATGACAGCAATACGTTAGCAAAGTTTGTATTAGTATTAACTAAAGAAGAAAATGACGAAGTAATAAGACTTACAGAAAATTTAGATAAAGAAACAAGATCAGCAGAACAATATTTAAATAAACACATTAAAATTGCAAAAAAATTAGCACTACCAAAAAAGATTTTAGAGCAAATACCTAATATGCAAAATTATAACACGACACAAAATATCAGGTTTATGAGATATGATTTTCATCAAAGTATAGATGGAAGTTGGGTTGTAACTGAAGTAAACAGCGATGTACCAGGTGGTTATGCAGAAAGTTCATTATTACCAGAATTAGCACGTAAGATAATTGATATGCCTAAACTAAAATATAATTCATTTGGTGATAGAATGGCAGAAGCTATAAATAATAAATTAAATAAAAATGGAACAATTATGATGGTACATTGTACTTGTTTTAGTGACGATAGGCAAGTTATGCAGTATATGGGAGAAAGGTTGAAAGAAGAAGGATACAAGGTAATTTATGGAGCCGCTGACCATATTATTTTTAATGAAAAAAATGCTTATTGCATCTTAGAAAACAATCAAGAAAATATAGATTTAATTTTTAGATTTACTCCATTAGAATGGCTTATTCAAATGAAACCACGAAGATGGGATGGGTATTTTAATACAAGAACTAAATCATGCAATCATCCTATTAGCATATATACACAAAGCAAAAGGTTTCCTCTTGTTTGGAATGATTTAGAAAAAGCTGGTATTAGTATGAAAACCTGGAAAGATTTACTTCCAGAAACAATAGAGGTAAAAGATTTAGGTTCAAAAAAAGGGTTTATTTATAAACCAGTGTATGGTAGAGTAGGAGAAAAAATATCTATAAAAGAAGCATGCAAAGGTGACGAATATGAAAAAATTTTACAAGATGTTAAAAAGCATCCGAAGCAATATTTAGCACAAAAGAAATTTATAAGTAGACCATTAAAAGATGATGAAGGAGCAGAATATCATATTTGTCTTGGTTCATACACAATTGAAGGAAAACATGCGGGATATTATGCACGAATGAGTCCATATCCCCGAATTGATTCATATGCTGCAGATATTCCAGTATTAATTGAAGAATAAAGGATAAAAACATGACAGGAAAAGAAATATATATAAAATATGCACCAAATGGTGCAAAATGGACAGAATGGGTAAGACCAGTTCCGTTTGTTGCAATTGATACATATAATAGAAAATGTGTTAGTGATTGGATAGATAGAAAAGTAATATTTTTGAAACATTATAAACATGATACTATTATATTTGTAGACTTACCAGGAAAAGAAAGTATAGAGTTTGGCATAGGTTTAGCTCATATAGGTTATAGGCCAATACCAATATTTAATGGTGTTGATGAACAGCAAGGTTCACAAGCTACAACAGATACGTATCTAGTTGAAAGTAGCTTAATAAATGGTGGAGAAAAATTAAAAAATATACAGTTAAAAGATGACGCAAATCCAGCGTTTTTATTAGATAGCTCTCGCACTAATAGATATAGAGCAAAAGAGTCAATATTTGATAATAGTTGGGACTTGTATGGACAAGATATCCCATCTTTAGAGTATTTTAAAAAAAGTGGCATAAATAAAATAATAGTTGTAGGAAGCCAAATTCAGAGGGATTTAAGAAAAATATTCTTTAAATTTCAAGATGCCGGAATTGAGTTCTATTTGACAGATGGTTATTCGCTTGCAAAGAAAGTGGTATTAAAAAAAACATTAAAAGAACAATTAGAGAAAGAAGAGTTATAAATTAATGATTGAGTTTAAAAATAAAATTGTACAGTTTGGTTTTGGAGCAGTTGGTAAGAGTTTTTTCGAGAAAGTTTCTAAAGAGATCAAATTTGATAAAAATAAATATTTTGTAATATCTAGAAACAAGCTTGAATATACATTTTTTCTTGAGCTTGGTGGCAATATTGGGAATTTTATTGTAGCTGATATTAATAAAAATAATTTTAAAGAAGTATTTTCAAAATATTTAGATGAGGGAGATTTTTTAATTGATTTTGCAGATAGTGTTGGTACGAAGGATTTTGTAGAATGGTGTGCTAATCAAAATGTAATGTATTTAAATACAGGAGAGACAGACTGGGATGATAATTGGTATAGCATTTTTGAAGAAAATTTAAAAAAGAATAAATTGCGTGATGAATTAAAAAATAATAGCAATGTAAATAAATATCCAATAGTATTACAACACGGAAACAATCCAGGTTTGGTGTCGCATTTTGTAAAAGCAGGATTTGAGTATGTTGTCAAAAAACAATTTAAAAACAATGTAAAATTAAATAAGCTATTATTAGAAAATAAATTTAATGAACTTGCCAAAGAACTTGATTTAAAAGAAATTCACGTAAATGATAATGATTATCAAGTTGTAAAAGATAAATTTGATGAAAATACATTGTATAGCACTTGGTCTGTTGATTCATTCTTTTTTGAAATGTTAAGTGAAGCAACTGCCAACATTAGTACAAGTGAAAATGTAGACTACGAAAACGAATGTAATATGGTAGATTATAAAAATGGATTTTTAGAATTTAAAGACATTGCAATTGATAAAGTGGGTAAAACATACTATCCAAAAGGTATGTTCAAAGGTTTTGTGGTTCCACATGAAGAGACTATTACAATTGCAAAGAAACTTGAAGTAAAGAGTGGAGAAAATGTTACATATAGACCAACAGTTATATTTTTATATTCTCCCTGTAATTTTGCGGTAGAATACTTAAAAAGGGCAAGAGTAAACAACTATTTATATCCAGATGCAGATAAGCCACAAAATGTTGAGAATTTAAGTGGTGATTCAATAATAAGAGGTTTCAAATATCCTAAAAGAGCAGAAATTATATATAAAGAAAACATAAAAAATGGTACAGAATATGTTGGGGTATTACTTTTAGGAAGCAAATTTAATCCAGTATGGGTGGGGAATAGAGTAGAAAAGAAATTTTTATATAAAAACAAAAAAACTTCTTATTGGCAGACTCCAACAATTACACCTGTTTCGGCGTCAGCACTGGCTGCTAGTTGCTGGATGTTAGAGCATAAAAATCAAGGAGGAATATATTTTCCAGATGATATTAAAGATTATAAATATATAATTAATTTCGCAGAAAAGTATATCTCA
>JAFTFU010000189.1 GCA_017458285.1 Clostridia bacterium
AATTCTATTTTTTAACATATGGAATTTACTTTTGGACATTCGAAATTTTGTCCAAGACTAAATTCCATATTGCTGGAATTTCATTCCAAGACTAAATTCCAGTTTTAAAACAAAACTGGAATTTAAAAATAAAATTAAATAATTAAAACAAAAAAGTTCAAAAGTATTGAAACTATAAGCAAAATAATATATAATAACTAATTGAAAAATTTAAAAAAGGAAAAAATGAAGTATGATAATAAATAATGATATATTAGATGAGCTATACCTTTCTGCTGGACCACAAAGAATGGAAAAAGCAAGAGGCTATGTGGTTATGAATAGAGTTTCAATAGACAAAGTAAATTATGAAGATGAAGACAACTTTTCGGTAAGTGCAACTGTAAAAGGAACAGAAAACTATAAAACAAATATTGAAGTAATGTATGGAGAATAGTAGATGTAACATGTCAATGTCAAGACTATTACAAGCGTTATAGTGCATGTAAACACATAGTTGCGACAATGATGCAATTTAAGAATGAATATGCTAAACAAAAAAGTGTAATAGCCACGCAAAATGTTGATACTAAAACTAGATATAGAAGTTTTTATCAAATAGTTAATACATTATTTAATGAAGAAATCGAAAAAATAAATGATGAACAAAAGCAAGAAAATATCAAAAGTAATATAACAATAGAGCCTAAACTTATATATGATAAATACAATAAAGCATTAAGATTAGAAGCAAAAATAGGAGACAAGAGATTATACAAAATAAAAAACTATTCAGAATTTTACGAGAATTTTCTTGAAAATAAAAAATTTAAGTATGGAGCACAATTAGAATTTATTCATAACAAAGAGGCGATAAAAGATGAAAGTAAACCATTATTAGATTTTATATTAAATAAATCAGAAAATATAAAATTTGTAAATTCGGAAGCAAATTCAAACTACAGATATTATGGAAAAGCATTAAGCGAAAGTAGTATCTTAGTAAATAATACATCACTAGACGAATTGTTTGATATATTAAAGGGTCAAAAAGTAATTTTTCAAAAAGAATATGATGAAAATAAAGTGCAGTTTATAGAAGGCGACCCACAAATAATGTTTGAATTAACAAAAACAGGCAATGGAGATTACAAATTACAAACAAAAACCGAAGAAAGAATAAATGACATTCCAATGTTTTTTGGAAGAGAATATGTATACATATTAAAAGATGACATTTTTTACAGATGCTCAAAAGAATTTAAGCAAAACACTTTAAAAGTATTACAAATTTTTAAAGAAAATTATTTAAAAGAAGTATATATTAGTAAGGAACAATTACCAGATTTATATTCAGTAATTATGCCAAAAATAAAAAAGCAAATAGAAATAGATGAAGAATTACAAGCAGAAATACAAGAATTTAAACCAGAAAAATTAGGCGTAAAGATATATCTTGATTTTGATGAACAAAATTACATTGAAGCAGATGTAAGATTTTGTTATGGAGATAAAGAAATAAATCCTCTAGATGATAACGAAAAAGATTTACAAAGGAATTCAATAGAAGAGACAAAAGCGTTAAATCAATTAGGAAACACTGGATTTATGATATATGAAGCGAAGAAAAAGTTCATTTTACCACAAGAAGAAAAGATTTACGAATTTCTATCAAATGAAATAGAAATTTATATGAAAAAATTTGAAGTAATGGTAACAGAAGAGTTTAAGTCAAAACAAATAAAACAGCCTAAAATTGGAAGTATTGGTGTAAAAGTTGAAAACAACTTGCTATCTGTGGACTTAAGCAACATAAATATAGAATATTCTGAATTAGAAGAAATAATGAACAAATACAGCTTAAAAAAGAAGTATCATAGATTAAAAGACGGAAGTTTCTTAAAATTAGATGAAAATAAAGAATTGGAATTTATAGACAAAGTTGTAACAGGAATGGATTTAGACTTTAAAGATTTAGAAAAAGGAAAAATAAAATTACCAGTTCATAGAAGTTTATATTTAAATGGATTGCTAAGAAAGCTAGAAAACACTCAAGTTAATAAAAATAGTGAATATAAAGAAATAGTTAGAGAATTAAATATGGATAATATCACAGATGACATACAAGTCCCAAAAGCATTAGAAAACACTTTAAGATACTATCAAAAAACAGCATTTAAGTGGCTAAAAATTTTAGATAATTACAAATTTGGAGGGATTTTGGCAGATGATATGGGACTTGGAAAAACAATCCAAATGATTTCAATAATTATTGATTACATAGAAAATACTCCAAAAGAAGAAAGAAAAGCTTCTATAGTAATTGCCCCAAGTTCACTATCTATTAACTGGAGAAACGAATGCCAAAAATTTGCAGACGGAATAAAAACAATGGTTATTCGCGGAACGGCTAGCGAAAGAAAAAGACAAATTAATCAATTAGAAAATTATGATTTAATTATAACGTCATACGATTTGTTAAAACGAGATATAGAAGTATATACTGAAAAAGACTATAATTTTAGATTTATAATTGCAGATGAGGCTCAATATCTAAAAAACAGTAATACACAAAATGCCAAAGCTATAAAACAAATCAAAGCTGATACAAAATATGCATTAACAGGAACGCCAATTGAAAATTCGCTAGCAGAACTATGGTCAATTTTTGATTTTATTATGCCAGGATATCTATTCACATATAAAAAGTTTAAGTCGATGTATGAAGTACCTATTATAAAAGATAACGATTCTAACTCGATGGAAAAATTAAAAATGTTAATCGAACCATTTGTTCTAAGAAGGACCAAAAAAGAAGTGCTTACAGAACTTCCAGATAAAACAATAACAATTTTAAGTAATGAAATGAAGGATGAACAAGAAAAAATCTATCTATCTTATTTAGCACAAACAAAACAAGAAGTGGCTGAAATCATAAATACAAATGGATTTGAAAAAAATCAAATTCAAATTTTAGCGGCGCTAACAAGGTTAAGGCAAATTTGCTGCCATCCGGGTTTATTTATTGATAACTATCAAGCTGGAAGCAGCAAGTTAGAACAATGTATTGAAATTATTGAAGAAGCAATAGAAGGGGGACATAAAATCTTACTATTTTCAGGATATACTTCAATGTTTGATATTATTGAACAAAAATTAAAGGAAAAGCAAATAAAGTATTTTAAACTAACAGGAAGTACCAAAGTTGATGAAAGAATTGATTTGGTTGATGAGTTTAACAATAATGAAGACGTAAAAGTGTTCTTGATTTCTCTTAAAGCAGGTGGAACAGGTCTTAATCTTACAGGCGCAGATGTGGTTATTCATTATGACCCATGGTGGAACTCGTCTGCTGAAAACCAAGCAACAGATAGAGCATATAGAATTGGTCAAAAGAAAAATGTTCAAGTATATAAATTGATTACTAAAAATTCTATAGAAGAAAAAATTTATGAACTTCAACAAAAAAAGTCAGCTTTAATTGATAATGTGTTGGATACAAATACTACATTTATAAATAAATTTACTAAAGAAGATATCATGAAATTATTTGAATAATAAAGTAGATAGAAAAATAATTATTCTAATTAGTTTAGAATATTATAAATATGAAGTGTTTTAAGTTTGAAGTGTTAATAAATGTGAAGTGTTTTAAATTTGGAACATCATAAATATGAAGATATAGTTTAATTTTAAAATTTAACATTTTGTTTCAATTTAGCTACTAACGGCTACCTTGGTACAAAATGTTATTTTTTAAAAAAATATAAAAAAAGCCTATAAAAGCAGCAAAATAGAGACATACAGGGTTGAGAGAAAGAGTGTAATTAAAAGTGGAAAAAATTTCTTGCAAAAAAAGTCGAAAAATTTTAAAAAAGTTATTGACAATTTAAAATAAAAATGTTAATATATAAAAGTACCAAGCAGGAAGACAAAAATAAAGAAAAATACTTAAGAATTAGTAATGAAAAATAACAATAAAATAGCAATAAAACATCGATTACTAGTTTTTTATTTTGCTCAAAAATTTTTCTTGAAAAACACTTAAAAAAATAAATTGAAAAAA
>JAFTFU010000003.1 GCA_017458285.1 Clostridia bacterium
GATTTTCCAATTCCTTCTGGAGTATCTCTTTTAAATCCAAAAGTATGTCAAGCAATACTTTGCAATTACTCTCGTCTTAAAGAAGATAGTTGGAGTAAATTAACTAGTGATACTTGGGCAATGGTTTATGATTTTGAAAGAATGTGCGATAAAGCACTAGAAAAATATCCTTTATATATGCGGCTTGTTGAATGTAAAATTGATGGTATGCAAAATAAAGATATACAACAAACTCTCCAAATGGAGTTTGGTATTAAGCATAGCGTTGAATATATTTCAAGTTTATGGCGTAATAAAATTCCAAAATTAATTGCGGCCGCAGCTGAAGATGATTATCTTAATTGGTATTTTTTAAATATTCAAAAAGGTAAATATAAACGCTGTAGTCGTTGTGGTCAAATTAAATTAGCTCATAATAAATATTTTAGTAAAAATAAAACAAGTAAAGATGGATATTATAGTATATGTAAATAGTGTAGAAATAAAAAAATTGCTGTCATAAAGGAGTGATTTATTATGGACCCAAATAAAATTGCAAAATAGTATTATTGTGAAAAATGCAATCGTACTATGGCAGCAGATTAGTTTTATTCATCAAATAATTTAGAAAAATATCCTAATGATGGTAAATTCCCTGTTTGTAAAAAATGTATGACAATGCGCGTAGATAACTGGAATCCAGATACTTATCTTTGGATATTACAAGAAGCTGATGTTCCATATATTCCAGATGAATGGAATAAATTATTAGCTTCATATGGACGCAATGCTAAAAAATTAACTGGTATGACTATTTTAGGTAGATATTTATCTAAAATGAAATTAAAACAATATGGAGATTATCGTTGGTCAGATACTGAACATTTACAGGAATTAGCAAAAAATAAAATTGAACAAACAATGAAATAGCAAGGTTATTCTAAAGCTGATATAGATAATGCTTTAGAAAAAGCTATTTAGCCAATTCCTGAAAAGCCAGTGCCGCCACCTGTAGAAAGACCGGAAGATATAGGTCTTATCAGTGCACCTCCAAATCCTTTTTTAGCAACTGGTCAAGAAGATTATTTTGCGGAATAGGAACCAGAAGATGATTTTGATTTAACAGATGAAGATAAAACTTATTTGCGCTTAAAGTGGGGTAAATCATATAAACCAGAAGAATGGATTAAACTTGAACAATTATACACTGAAATGATGGAATCCTACGATATTTAGTCTGCTGGACATATTGATACATTAAAATTGATATGTAAAGCTTCATTAAAAGCTAACCAATTAATTGATATTGGCGATGTAGAAGGATTTCAAAAATTATCTAAAGTATATGATTCTTTAATGAAAAGTGGTAAATTTACTGCGGCATAGAATAAAGCTGAAAATGGCGAGTATATTGATGCTATTGGAGAATTAACTATGTTATGTGAAAAACAAGGATTCATTCCAAGGTATTATATCGGAGAACCTAATGATAAAGTTGATTAGACTATTTTAGATATGAAACGTTACACTTACACTTTAATAACAGAAGAAACCAATCTTGGTAACTTAATTGAAGAAGCTATTAAAATGAATTAGCGCGAAGATTCAATTGCGGCTGAAGCTGATGATAGTGATATTGATTATGGTGAAGAAGATGTTATTAAAGAAATAGAATCTACTTTACATGATGAGGATTTTAGCGAATATAGTGAGTTTTTAGATAATGAAGCATTAACAGATGAACAATTATTAAATTTTTTAGCTGAGGAGCATTCGTAAGATGGCACTTCAGGATCTTTTGAATTTAACTCAAAAACACTAGAAGATAGGATTATCAGAAGAACGAATTAATGCTATTATTCCTGCGGCGAGATAGTACATCTCCTTTTGGCGGGAATATCCTGATATGTTTATAGATTTTATGGTACGTGGAACTCGCACTGAAGTCTAGGAGGGCGAATTCCATTTTTATTTTTATTAGAGAGTATTTTTGCGCTCAGTAATGCGACATTAGTATGTTTATTGCGTTTTCCCTCGTGCTTATTCTAAATCATTTTTGTCAGTTATGGCTTTAATGATTAGATGTATTTTATATCCACGTTGTAATTTATTTGTTACTTCTGGAGGTAAAGAATAGGCAGCTGGTATTTTGAAAGATAAGGTTAATGAAATTTGTATTTTAATTCCTTCTTTAAAAAATGAAATAGATTGGCGTAGAGGTAAAACATTAGAAGGTAAAGATTATTGTAAATATGTTTTTAAAAGTGGTTCAACTTTAGATAATATCGCGGCACGTGAAAGTTCAAGAGGCAAACGTAAACATGGTGGCCTGGTAGAAGAATGTGTTGGTGTTGATGGCCAAATCCTTTAGGAAGTCATTATTCCTACTATGGCTATTTCACGCAGAGCTATGGATGGTACTACTTAGCCAGATGAAACTTTAAGTAAATCTCAAGTTTTTGTTACTACTGCTGGATATAAAGGTACATTCCCTTAGATTAAAAATCTAAAATCATAGGGGCTTCTAATGGTGACATTAGTTGAAAAACTCCGTGAACCTAGACAACTAGGGTGTGGCATTAAACATGCTGCTAATAGTGAAGCCTTTTTGGTAACGCTATGCCAAGCTGCTTAATAGCAGAAGGTTCAGAGACTATCTCGTAAGAGAGTAGGCGACTGGTGAAATTCCAGCGTCGAAGCGCGGAGAATCTAAGTATTTTTGGACAAACGAAATTCACTAAATTAATTAAACTCCTATATATAATAGAAAATAATTAGGAGGTTTAATTATGGAAATTTGGAAAGATATTATTGAAACATCAAATTATGCAGTATCAAGTTTAGGACGTATAAAAAATACAAAAACTAATAGATTATTAAATCCTAGTGAATTAGGAAATGGGTATAAACAAGTTAGTTTAAAAATGAATGATACTGGAAAATTTAAAAAAGAATATATTCATAGATTAGTTGCAAAATATTTTATAGAAAATCCTGACAATAAAAAAGAAGTAAATCATAAAGATGGAAACAAAAATAATAATAATATGGATAATTTAGAATGGGTTACACCTTCTGAAAATCAAAAACATAAATATGATGTTTTAAAAAGTAAGACTAGTAATAGATTAATTGGTCAATATACTAAAGATGATAAATTTATTTAGTCTTATGATTCGATTATATCTGCAGTAAAAGCTGTTGGTTTAAAAAGCCGCAGCGGTTTAGACTCAGTTTTATATGGTAAAGCAAAAACTGCTGGTGGTTATAAATGGAAATACTTAGATTAAGAAATAGTCCAAATAGAAATATTTGTATGAAAAATTAATCAGCTTCTTAGTAAGAATGATTATGTAGCCTGATAGATGTATGGTACTAGGTGGAACTTGGCGATTGCCTGTTGAAGTTGGACTACAAAGTAAAACATTTATTCAAGATCAAAAAGATGAAGGTACTTTTAATGAAGCTTCATTTGAACGTGAATATGAAAGTCGTTGGACTGGAGATGTAGAAGATGCTTTCTTTAATTCAGAGATGTTTAATAGAAATAGAATATTGCGGCAACCTGAATATGAAGCATCTGGACGCTCAAGTAAAAATTAGTATTATATATTATCTGTAGACGTTGGCCGAAAAGGCTGCGATACAGTAGTTTGTGTATTTAAAGTAACACCGCAACCTGGCGGCGTTTCATTAAAATCATTAGTTAATATTTATACAATATCTGATGAACATTTTGGTAATTAGGCTTTAGAATTAAAGAAATTATATTATAAATATAAAGCTAGACGTTTAGTTATTGATGGTAATGGATTAGGTATTGGATTAATAGATTTCTTAGTTACTCCAACTTTAGACCCTGAAACTGGGGAAGTTTATCCAGATTTTGGAGTTTTTGGCGGAACACAAGATGATGCAGTAGATGAATATAAAAAATATAAAACAAAAGATTGCGAAGAAAATGCGCTTTATATTATAAAAGCAAATGCGCCAATTAATACAGAAGCGCATGGTAATGTTTAGGTTTAGTTATCTACTGGAAAAGTAAAACTTCTTATTGATGAAAGAGAAGCTAAACAAAAATTATTAGGAACTAAAGTTGGCCAAAATATGAAGCCAGAAGATAGGTCAACTTACTTAAAACCATTTACTTTAACTTCTATATTAAAGGAAGAAACGTTGAATCTTCGTGAAGAAAATGAAGGAACAAATATTATTTTAAAACAAGCAAATAAAAGTATTAAAAAAGATAAATTCTCTTCTTTTGAATATGGGTTATTATATATTAAAACTGTAGAAGATGCAAAAAAGAAAAAGAAACGATTTAGTGCTAAAGATTTTATGTTTATGAATTGAGGAGGAAAATATGCGAGCTAGTAGAGGAGAACGTTTAATAGAAGAGATTTTAATTGAATCTGGTTTACATTTTAAAGAAGAGTATTCTTTTCCTGATTTAAAAGGAACAAGTGGGCGACCATTACGTTTTGATTTTGTTGTTTTTGATGATGATGGCAACATTGATTTTATTATAGAATATTAGGGTAAATAGCATTATGAGGCTGCTCCTAAATTTGGGGGTAAAAAGGGTCTCTATTAGCAGCAGTATAATGATAATAAAAAACGAAGATTTTGTGCATTACATGAGTTTACATTAATAGAAATTCCTTATACAGAAGAACATTTAATTACTTATGATTACATAATGCATAAAGCTGGTTATTAAGTTAGAGAAAGGAGGTAG
The DNA here is from genome assembly GCA_017458285.1 of Clostridia bacterium. Lineage (GTDB taxonomy): Bacteria > Bacillota > Clostridia > TANB77 > CAG-508 > CAG-269. The sequence goes on from JAFTFU010000003.1 coordinate 4,721, forward strand.
GCTTTTGGATGGAGTTTTAAAAGATCGCTAGCAAACAATTTATTCCAAGGGGTTTGATATGTTGGATATAAATTCAACTATTAATTTAAATGCTGGTGTACCGGAATTTAAAAAAATTAAAGTTGGTGTAAAAAAGTTAGATGATGCTATATTAGATTTAGGCACATTTAATAAATATAGACCAAGATTGCCTTGGGGTGATAAGCATGCGATTTTCAAAGCTATAATGGAAAATGATTATAAGACATTACGTGCATTTTCAAGATTTTTTTATAAAAGCAATGGTATATATAAGAAGCTTTGTGAATATATTGCTTTTATGTATAGATACGATTGGTATATTGTGCCAGAAATTTTAGATGATAAATCTAAAGAGGAAAAGATTTTGAAAGATTTTTCTAAAATGTTAAATTTTTTAGATAATTCATATATAAAGAAATTGTGCGGAGATATTGCCTTATAGATTTTAATAGATGGCTGTTATTATGGTTATCTTGTTCCTTCAAATGATTCAATAATGATTTAGCAACTTCCAATTGACTACTGCCGCACTCGGTATTCTGTAAATGGTATGCCAGCAGTAGAATTTAATATGGCATATTTTGATACATTTAGAGATGTTAATTATCGTATGCGTGTATTAAATTTATTTCCTGATGAATTTAAAAAAGGTTACATTTTATTTAAAAAAGGAAAATTATAGCCCGATTATATGGGAGATCAAGGGAGTTGGTATTTGTTAACTCCTGGAATGGCATTTAAATTTAATATTAATAATAGTGATATACCATATTTTTCTAATGTTATTCCTTTAATATTAGATTTAGATGCGGCTCAAGATTTGGATAGACGTAAATAGATGCAACAGTTATTAAAAGTTATTATTTAGAAATTACCTTTAGATAAAAATGGTGATTTAATATTTGATGTTGATGAAGCTCGTGATATTCATAATAATGCTGTAGCTATGTTATAGCGAGCTATTGGAGTTGATGTTTTAACAACATTTGCTGATGTTGAAAGTATTGATATGTCAGATAAGAATACTACAACAACGAAAGATGATTTAGCAAAAGTTGAAAGATCGCTTTATAATGCAACAGGTATTTCTAAAAATATTTTTAATACTGATGGTAATATGGCATTAGAAAAATCTATTCTTAATGATGAGTCTACAATTCGTAATTTAATTTTGCAATTTACGATATTTTTTGATAGAATAGTTTAGTCAAAAAATACTAGTAAAAAGAAATATAATTTTAGATTTTATATATTAGAAACAACTCAATATAATTATTAGGCCCTTTCTAAGCTATATAAAGAATAGTCTCAAATTGGACATTCTAAAATGTTATCATAGATTGCTCTTGGTCATTCTTAGAGCTTTATTTTAAATACAGCTCATTTTGAAAATGAAGTATTACATCTCACTGAATTAATGATTCCTAACTTAATGTCTTCAACTATGAATTTAGCTGATTTGTTGGGTAAAAATGGTGAAAGTGGTAGTTCAAATAATCAAAGAACATCAGAAGGGAAAACTGGATTATAGAAAATAAAAGAAGCTGGAACTCCAGGCAGACCTGAAAAAGATAATGATTAGAAGAGCGATAAAACTATTCGTAATAGAGAAGCTATGAGTTAAGGAGGGGTGCAATGAAACATTCAAGTGTAATTAAACCTGGTGCTCCTATAGAATATATAGTTACAGAAAAAATTAGTCCATTTATTTCTAAATGTTTAATTAAAGTTTGTTACGTAGGCGATGAACCTAATAGAAATAGAAGCATTATTACTAAGGACGTTGCAAGAGAGATGGCGCCTAGTTTGCGTGGATGCCCTATTGTTGGATATTTTAATGATACCAAGGGTGACTTTGAACAACATAATTAGATGATTTAGCAAATAGATGGAGAATGGCGATTAACTTCAATGACTAAGCCTTATGGCTTTGTTGATGTAAATGCTAAAGTGTGGTTTTAGACATATATTGATGATGGTGAAAATGAAAGGGAATATCTTTGTACCGAAGGATATGTTTGGGATCATGCTTATCCAGAAGCTAAGCGTATTAAGGAAAGCGGTAATAATTAGTCAATGGAATTAGATGAAGATACATTAAGTGCTTTTTGGTCAAAAGATTCTAATGGTCGTCCAGAATTTTTCATTATTAATGAGGCATTGCTTTCTAAATTATGTATTTTAGGAGACGATAATGAGCCTTGTTTTGAGGGTTCATAGATTACAGCTTTCAATTTATCCTTTGAAGAAGAGTTTAAACAATAGCTCTTCTCAATGATGAATGAGCTAAAAGAAACTTTACAAGAAGGAGGAACGAAAGTGTTTACAACTTATGCTGTTGAAATTGGCGATACTTTATGGTCTGCGCTTTATCGCTATATTGAGCAAACCTATCCAGATGGCGAAAATCGTTGGTGCTCTAAGTATTCTTTAGATGGCGTTTTTGAAGAGAATGGCCAGAAGTTTGCTGTATTATGCAATCGTGCAGACATGAAATACTATCGTTTAAACTTCTCTATTTCTGAAACTGAAGGCTTTGCAGCTGATGAAACTCTTATTGAAGTAACTAAGACTTATCAGCCTGCTGAGACTCCTCAATTTGATGCTGCTGCCGTTGAAGCTTATACAACAAGTTATGTAGCTAAGAAAGAGGAAGAAGAGAAGAAAAAGAATGAGGACAAAGAAGATTCAGAAGATTCTTCTAAAAATGAAGATAAATCAGAAGAGGACAATTCTGATAAAGAAAATAAGAAGAAGAAGAAAGAATATGCAGAAGAGACTTGTCCAAAGTGCGGTAAGCCAATTTCTGAATGTATTTGTGATAAAGAAAAGGAATATTCTTTGAATGAAATTCCTGAATATGTTGAATTACAAAATAAATATTCTGAATTGTCTTCAGAAAATGAGCAACTTAAGAATCAAATTGAAACTCTTAATAATGAGTTAACTCCTTTGCGCGAGTTTAAGCTTCAAGCAGAGCGCAAAGATAAAGAAAATTTAATTGCTCAATTTTATATGTTATCTGATGAAGATAAGAAAGATGTTGTTGATAACATTGATACTTATTCTTTAGATGATATTGAAGCTAAGCTATCAGTCATTTGTGTGCGTAATAGGGTAAGTTTTGCTCAAGAAGAAGAACCAGAGCAAAAAGATCCTACTGTTTATAATTTAGATCATGATATAAATGATGATAGTGCTACCCCAGCTTGGGTAAAGGCAGCGCTAAATGTTGCCAAATCTTTAAATAATTGATAAGGAGGACAAACAATGCTTAGTGAATTCTTAAAGAGTAAGATTACTAGCCAGGCAGGTTTTATTACCGCTAATGGTTATGGCTATGGTCAAGTTGAACCTAACCATCTGTCTGCGCAAAGAACTTCTCAAGTTTACGCTCAGTTACCTGCTGCTGCCGATATTAATGTACTTGAGCAGGGACAGTTTGTAAAATATGATTATGCTAACGGTGTTTGTAATTTTACTGGCGCCGGAGAATGGATGCTGGTCTTCAATGAAATTAAATTATATCGTGAAGGCCAAATGGATTGCGAATTTGCAATGATTAAGGATAATTATCAGGCTCGTGTTTATAGCCCACTTGCTGCTGATACTAATTGGGATGCTCAATCTCGTTATTTAAATGGTAAGAATCCTCAAGGACACATCTATGAAGATGTTTCTAGATATTTATATGCTAATCTTGATGCTAGTGGTAATGGTGTTGTAACTATTAATAATGAAGATTATAATGTTGCTGCTTATGTAGCTACCTATAAACAGCCCACCATTACTACAGATAGTGATGGTAATGAGTCTGTAACTGGTACTACTAATGTTTCTATTTATTTTGGTAGTGATGGTGTTAGTGTTGCAGCTGCTGCAGATAAGGGTCAAGCTGATAAGTCTGCTAAAGTTTCTGTTCGTTATTTATATGATGATGTAACTGCAGCTCCTGATATGTATGAAATTCATTATAATGAAGATCCTTTCCACTTTGAAAGTAATTATCATGAGAAAATGATGCCAGCTGGAACAACTATGGTTCCTCGTGTCTTTAAGACTAATGTTGGTGACATTATGACTACTAATATGATTAAAGATGCTTCTGTTACTGTTGGACAGGTTTTAGTTCCCAATGCCAGTAACTATGGTATTCTTGAAGTCAAAGCTTCTCCTGCTGCAGGAGATATGCAATGGCAAGTTGTCAAGGTTTATACTATGCCTGATCATCAGCCTGGCGTTAAAGTAATGCGTATAGCTTAATGAAAGGAGAGAAGAGAAATGTTAGATAAGACTAATTTACTTTCTTTAATGAAGCAAGTAGCCAAAGCTGATCCTTCTGCTCCTGTGGCTTATAGTTTTAATGGTGAAAACCTTTCCTATGAGGCTCTTAATGAGACTCTGCGCCAAGAGCTGAATGAGTTAGCTGGAACTTATTCATTATATCGTGAAAATAAAAATACTATTTTTGAATTAATTGAGCAAACTCTTGATGAAATTCTTCCTAAGAAGGTTGTTCAATAGTATGAACAATTTGCAGAAGTAAAGACTTTTGCTCAGGGTGATAAACCTATTTTTAAGCGTAAGCTTGGTTCAAATAAGCGTGCAAAGCAGTTCATCACTCGTGTCGGACTTGCTGGTATTTATGAAGTTTTTAAGCTAAGTAAAGCTGAAGAGAGCTTCGAAGTTCGTACCAGCGCTATCGGCGGGGCTGCTCAAATTGGTTTCGAAGAGTTCCTTGATGGTCGTGTTGATTTCGCTGAAGTCACTCGTATTGTTATGGAAGGTATGGATGAACTTATTTATAAGGAAGTTGCTGCAGCTTTGAAGGCTTCTGTTAATCAACTTCCTCCTGCTAATAGAGTTGCTACTAATGGTTTTGATGAAAAAGCTTTTGATAAGCTTTTAACTGTTGCTGCAGCTTATGGCACTCCTACTATTTATTGTACTTATGAATTTGCTGTTAAGATGATTCCTAATGAAGCTTGGCGTTATACTGAAGCTATGAAGGATGAGCTTTGGAGAACTGGTCGTCTTGCTAATTATAAGAATCATAAGGTTATTATTCTTGAGCAAGGCTTTGAGGATGCTACCAATGAGCGTAAGGTAATTGATCCTGGTTATGTTTGGATTATTCCTACTGGCGCTGATGGTAAGCCTGTAAAGATTGCTTTTGAAGGCAGTACCATTGTTGATGAATTCCAGAACCATGGTGATCGTAGCCGTGAAATTCAAGTTTATAAGAAGGTTGGCGTTGTTGCTATGCTTGGTAATAACATTTGCTGCTATGCTGATACTGAGCTTCTTGGCAATATGCATACTTGGAATTACGATGGTATTACTGGTAATGTTTACACCTATGATGGCCGCAAGAGCGGTATGGATGGTGAATCCCCCAGTGTAACTGTTAATGTTCCTGGTGAAGGTGGCTAATATAATTTAATATAAATTATTGGAGAGGGGATATCCCCTCTCCAATTTAAGAGATAAAGGAGTTTAATTATGGCAGACGTTAAGAAAATGTATAATGTAAAAAATCGTAGTGCGAGTATTGTTGTTTGTCGTATTCCAGAATTAGGAATTCGTAAGGAATTTGCTCCAGGTGAGACTATGAAAATGTCTTATGATGAATTGGAAAAGTTAAGTTATCAACCTGGCGGTCGTGAATTAATGGCAAATTTCCTTCAAATTATGGAAGATAAAGTTAATGATAATCTTGGAGTTCATCGTGAAAATGAATATTATATGAATGAACAACAGATTGTTGATTTGTTAAAGAATGGTTCTATTCCTGCTTTTGAAGATTGTTTAGATTTTGCTCCTATTGGAGTAATTGATTTAGTTAAAAGATTTGCAATTGATTTACCTTTAACAGACACTTTAAAGATTCGTATTCTTAAAGATAAGACTGGATTTGATGTTGAAAAGGCTTTGGTGAATTCTGAAGAGGATAAAGTTGCAGAAAGTATTGAAAAGAAAACTGAAACTGAAAAACCTGCGCAAACAGGACGTCGTACTAATACTAATTATAAAGTAGTTACCAAGAATAGTTAAAAAGGAGGCATGAACAGTGGATGAAGAAGTGATGAATGAAACTACTTCTCAAGAAGGTGAAGAAAATACTCCTGTAGATCCTTCAAATACAGATGTAGAAACTCCAACCACCGAAGAGCCAGAAACTCCGGTTGAAGAAGATACTAAAAAGACCACTTCTTTTACAGCAGTTTATGAACGCTTTCTCGGTAAAATCACCGATGATATGTATGTTGAGTTAACTCCAGAAGATACTGTTCGTGATTTATAGGCTCTTTTAATTGAAGCTATTCCAGGTTTTGAATTTCCCCGCTGTCTAATTACTGATTATACAATTTCTACTGAAGTTAAAAAACGCAGTGAATTAGATGATAATGATTTTGTTATAGGAGTCATATGGCATGATTTGACTGAATAGATGGATGAATTTGGAAATCTTGCTCCAGAAAGTGATAATGATGAAGTTCGTGTAGAACGTTCTTGTTTTAATTGTGAAGTATCATCTGAAGAAATAAACATATTAGCAATTTTAATGATGTGTGCTTGGGTATAGAGATAGGTTACTTCCATTGAAACAACTCGTATGAAATATTCTGGGCCTGATTTTAAAATGACGTCACAGGCAAATCATCTTTCTAAATTACTTGCTTTATTAAGTGAGTGTCAAAGACAATCTCATAAAATGTAGCGTTTATATAAACGTAGACGTACTATAAAGAATGAGGAAAGTCCATTTAATGGATTTATTCGTTCTAATTGGGATGTTTTTGGTTAGGGAGTTTATTATGATAGATATAATCCATAATAAATATGATATAAATTTTTCTAAAGAAGATTTAGAACCAAATATAACAAGATTAACAAATCAAGTATGGAAATTAATTCCAATGCTTGAAAATAAAGAAGATTGGGAAAAACAATTAGATACAGTTATTTTAGAAGTTGCGGGATTGAGTGAAATATTTCTCAAAGACCCGCAATTTTTATAGCTGCTGGCAAAGCTAGAAGGAGCCAGAGTTTCTTTTAATAATTTTCGCCTTTTTAGAAAAACTGTTTTTGAATCAATAAGTTTATTGAGAGGGCTGATAAAGTGAAAAATTATCCTTCTAATGCATTGAGGGGTATTGCTAATCGCATGGGTTATAACTCAGCTCCTCAATTTGAAACTAATGGTATAACAGGAGTAAATCATTAGATGGCGCGGTTGAAATAGCATGGTGGCCGCACTTAGCAAGAGCGAATGATTAGAGATAAACGTCGTAGCCTTAATAAAGCTCTTTTATATTCTTATCAAGCTGCTTTTGTAAAAAAGTATAGAGATGAATGGAATAGTGATGATATTCCAAAAGAAGAACATTTAGATTAGCCCCCAGTTAGGGCTTTAATTAATCCTGATAAAACAAAACAGGATTATGATGATAAGATTATTTCTATTGGATATGAACATGGCTTTAAACCAGGTGATGTTTTTGAATGGATTAATACTGATACTCATTGGTTAATTTATTTACAAGATAAAACAGAATTAGCTTACTTTCGTGGAGAAATTCGTAGATGTAAATATACAATACGTTTTAAAGATAACAATGGTGAATGGCATACAACTTATGCAGCTGTAAGAGGTCCTGTTGAAACTAAAATAAATTATATTCAAAAGCATGTGATATCATTAGATGAACCAAATCATTCTTTAGATATTCTTTTACCTTATAACGAATATACTGTTAAATATTTTGATAGATATGCTAATTTTTATATAGTAGAAGATGATAGAAAAATTTGTTGGCGTGTAGAAGCTTCGGATTGGATCTCTACTCCTGGAATTTTAGAAGTAGTAGCTGTTGAATATTATGCTAATAAATTTGAAGATGATATGGAAAATGGCGTTGTTGGAGGGTTAATAGAAGAAATTGGAGAAATTAATCCTGCAAGAATTGATCGTTTAATTATTGGTGAAACGTTTATTAAACCTAAAGGTATTTATGAATATAAATATACTGGATTACAAAATGCAAATTGGTATATAGATACTAATAAATATCCAATAGAATATAAATAGGTTGATGAACGAACTATTCGTTTAAAATGGACAGCCCCTTATAGTGGGTAGTTTGATATTTTACATGGAGAAACTGCTAAAACAATTGTAGTAGAATCTCTGTTTTAAGAGTTAAAGGAGTTTAATTATGAAGATTGAGACTTATAAAACACCAAAGTCAAGTTTTCTTTCTGTTGAAAAAGATTTATCTATCATTGTGGATAGAATGTTAAAAAATGAAAGATTAATGAAATTAATTTATTATAGTGTTCCAAATGCATTAGATTAGCCTTCTGTTCCACAAGAAGAAAGAATGAATATGTTTGGTAGTTAGATTAAAATTGTTCCAAAAGTTTATGTAGATAAACCTGAGTTTTGTTATGTATTAATTTCTTGTTCTAGTTTTGTTGAAAATTTAACTAATCCTGAATTTAGAGATAATACTATTGTATTTACAATTTTATGTCATTTTGATTAGTGGAATTTAGGTAACTTTAAATTGCGTCCATATGTAATAGCTGGAGAATTAGATAGTATGTTTAATAATGAAAAATTAACTGGCATTGGTGAAGTGCAATTTTTTAAAGCGAATGAAATTAATGAGAATGATGAATTCGGAGGCTTTGAATTAATTTATACTACGACACATGCATATAATGGTGAAGATTCAAAATATCCTTTAAATCCAAAAGAAGCTGATGATATAAAATCAAGTTTTAATGGAGTATTTAATAATCATAGTAATGGATTATGATATTAGGTTGGCTTTAATGACAGGGGTTGATATTCCAATTCCAGAATGTAATTTAGTTATACATTAGCCAACTATTAAAGAGATTTCCTTTATGGGTGAAAAAGAATATTTTTTAGCCATTTAGACTTTGAGTTTAGATAAAAAATCTTTAGTTGAGGACGAAACTCTTTTAGCAGATTTAACTAATTTTAATATATTTATGACAATAATGACAGACAAAACTTCTTTAGATAAAAAGAAGACTGTTTAGTAGGTTTTTTCCTTATTGTTTCCAAATTATTCAGTATCTATGACTGGAAGATCTATTATTTTTATATTAAAAAATGATGATGAAAATAATTAGCCAGTAATGATAGATGAAAATAATTTTGATATTTTTTAGGAAATAATAAAACAGATTTGTTGTCTGGGTCATAATTCTATGCAGAAAAGTGGATTTAATCCATAGGATAAACGTGCTAAAGAAATTGCAGATAAACTAATGCGCGCTAGGCAAAAAGTAGCGGCGCAAAAAGGTGATAATTCAGATGGAAGTTTGTTGGGATAGTACCTGTCTGTAGTTACTGTTGGAATAGGAGCTATGTCATTGGAAAATTGTTTAAATTTAACAATGTATTAGTTATTTGATTTAGTTGAACGTTATTCTTTATATACTGCATGGGATATAGATATGAAAGTTCGTTTAGCTGGCGGTAAGTCAGATAAAGAACCTGATAATTGGATGAAAAATATCCATTAAAGATTTACATAGATTTTAAAAAATATAAAAGGAGGAAAAAACCTATGAAATTTGGCGTTCGTGAAATTTGCGATGTCGTTTTAAAGGCTAAGGCTGCTCAAAAAATTGGTTCTAAGGTTTTCTATAAGAATGAGCCTGTTATTTATTTTGATAGTCTAAAAACCTCTAGCTTAGAAGGTCAGAGTACCACAGTTTATGCTCAAGGCGGACGTGGTAATTCTCGTTTAATTGGCTGGGATGGTGAGCGTACTGTCACCTTTACTATGGAGGATGCTCTTATTTCTCCTATGGGTATTTCTATTTTAACTGGTGCTGGTTTAATTGATGCTAGTGAAAATAATTCTATAAAGATGCATACTACTGAGCGCACTGATAGAGTTAGCCTTGTTTGGGCAGATGGTGTTGCTGACGCAGAAAAAACTTCTAGTAATATTGATCATATTGAGATTACTTTATCAGAAGCTCCTTATATTCCTGGCGCAGTTGTAGATCCTACTACTGGTGCTTATACATTTAGTAATACCGCTAATGATATTGCTAGTAAGAATTTAGAAGACTTCATTTATGTAATGCTTTTAAAGAATGATGAGCCTTATACCGAGCCTTTTATTCCTAGTGAAGTTACTGTTACTAGAGTTGCTGGTTTAGGTGGCGAAAAAGATAGTGACTATGTTGTAAGTATTTATAAGACTGAAGCAGCTAATTCCGGTTATTCTGCTAGTAGCACAAATTTACGTAAGAATAGTTTTGCTGATTTTGATGCTGCTGGTGGTAATATTGTTCTTGTTGACTATTATATTGAACGTGAGAGCGGCGCATTTGAAATTGATATAACACCTGATAAGTTTGGTGGTAACTTCTATCTTGAAGCTTCTACTTTATTCCGTGATACTAATGGTGTTGATATGCCTGCTGAGTTTATTATTCCAAACTGCAAAGTTCAATCTAACTTTACATTTACTATGGCATCTTCTGGTGATCCAAGCACATTTACATTTACTATGGATGCTTTCCCAGATTATACTCGTTGGAATAAGACTAAGAAAGTTCTTGCAGCTATTCAGGTTCTTGATACTAGTACAGCTAATGCTGAAGCAGTTCGTCCTGGTACAGCTCACGATGTTAATACAACTGAATGGAATAAACAACGTCCATTTATTGAAGTTTAATAATAAATATTTTAAGGGAGAGATACTTGTTATCTCTCCCTTTTTTTGTTTATGCGGAAAGTTGGTGAGATAGTATGGCTGAGGTTATAAAGGGAACAATAATGTCCGAGGGTGTTCCATATTTTAAAGAATAGACAAATGCTTAGGTATTAAATACATTAAAAAGTAAACATTTACCACAAATTTAGCAATGGATTATTAAAGCTCATAAAATAATTGGAGTAGAAAATGCTCGACATTCAAGTATCTATAAATAGGCTTTTGCAAAAAATGGTATGGCAGATGGAATTACTTCTTTAGATACTATATAGGATCGTTCAGTAATGGGATCTTTAATAGCTAGGGGTAAAGGTTATACTTTAAAAGAATAGTGGCAAATAGAAGCTAATAAGGCAATGCAAGCTAATTAGATTAATAATATTAAAAATTTGCGTTTAAGTAAAGAAGATTCTAGTAAAACAATGTTATTAAGAGAAGGTTATAAAATTTTATCTGAAATAGGAGAATTTATTCGAGGAGATAAAGTTTTTTATAAAGTTGTAGTGCATAGTAAAGACTTCTCTAAAATGTATGAATATAATTTAAATTTAGCAGAATTTTTAAAATTTACAGAATCTGGAGGAAGTGGAAAATTGCGTTTAGCTAGAAGATTATATGATGAAAAAACTATTACGGCAATGGCTAAAAAACATGGCGCAGAAGAGTGGTCGGCAGAAGATATTGCGAGTTTTTAGCTATTTTTAGCTTAGGTAGCAGGTTATCATGAATATTGGGGTCGTAAAACAGTATATCCTTTAAGTGGCGTTAAAGAAGGATATTTATTGGAAGCTTATTTAAATAGTCCTTTTAGAGCAAGATATGCAGAAGAGTCTTCCTATTGGAAAGCTTTTAAACCTTTAGCAAAAAGTATTTTATCAGCAAAATATGTTAAAGCTGCTATTTCTAATCCTTCACCTTTTTGGCAAGGCGGTGAAGGTGGAGCAAATTTAGGAAATATTCAAGTAAAAGGAAATTATGCGGATGTTACAAATATAAACTCTTTAATTAGGTAGATGACTAGAATATCTTAGTTATTGACTAACGTTGGAACTAAAATAAATCATGCAATAGAAGAAAAAACTGCTAGTACGGTAACTATTACTGATGATGAAGCCTTAGAAGCTATTGTTAATATGTTTGATAGAGAGGGATGGAAAACTCTTTCTGTAAATTGGACAATTTGACTTGTTTAAAAAATTATGTTATACTAAAATAAAAAGAGTAAAAGGAGAGTTATTATAATGGCAAAAGTTTCATTTAATAAGCTTGGTTTAAAAGTAAATCAAGAAGTTAAAGAGTTAGAATGGAATGGATAGAAAATTGAAGTAAAACAATATCTTCCTATTGCGGAAAAATTTTCTTTAATTTCTGAAGTATTAATGAATTGTCAAGATACTGATAATAATAATTTTATGAGTATTAGTAAAATGGTAATGTATTTAGGGATTCAAATTGTTATTCATTATACTAATATTAATATTACAGATAAAATGAGAGAGGACCCAACTAAATTATATGATTAGTTAGATTCTACTGGATTATTAACTGAAATTAAAAATAATATGAACGAAAAAGAATTTATTGTTCTTTGTGATTGGTGTAAAGAAACTTGTGAGCATCTTTACTCTTATCGTAATAGTATTTATGCTATTCTAGATGCAATGACTAATGATTATGATAATTTGAAATTAGATATTGATGAATTGCAAGAAGAAATTAAAGATCCAAATACATTAAATATGGTAAGAGATGTTTTAACCAAATTAGGATAATATAACTTATTACTTTTTAAAGAAATTTAAAGAGTAATCTAGGGGTAGAGATAGATTTCTCTACCCCTTTTTTATTTTTATGCATAGAAATAAAAAAGGAGAGAAAGGAGATAGAATATGGCTAAACAACTTAATGTTGATGTTAATCTTAATACTGCAAAAGCTGAAGCTTAGTTAAAAAATTTACAAAATATGTTAACTCAAGCTATTTAGGG
>JAFTFU010000190.1 GCA_017458285.1 Clostridia bacterium
TACGAAGAATCAGTATTAAAACGAATTATTAGTAAAATAAAGTGTTTTTTACATATAAATTGATTTATTTGCTTATTAAAAGAAATAAAATAAAAAATATTTACAAAAAGTAACAAAAACTATATAATAGCATCAAGAAAGGTGAAAAATAAAAAACGAAATAAGAAAAGAAAAACAAATGAAGAAAGGGGAATGAATATATGGAAAATGCAACTAAAGGATTAATGATTGCAACAATAATAATAATAGTATTATTGGCAATAGCAATTGGAATTTACATAGCAATAGCAATATTTTTAAACAAATTCCATAAGTTAGTATATGGAAAAGGAAGTGCATTATGCTGGATTCCAGTTGCAAATAGTTATATTTTAGGAAAACTAACTATAAACAATATATATGGTTGGGTTTTAGTTATATGTACATTATTAAATGCAAGTATTTCAATAAATAATAATGGGCAAAATACAACAGTAGGAAATTTACCAGAAAGCAAAAGCTCACCAATTTCAACAATATTTGGAATAGTACAATTAATATCACTTATTTACGCAATTGTAAAATACAATAAAATAAAAAATGAAGAAAACTAATAAAAATAAATTAAATAGTCATCTTTCAAAAAACAAAAACTAGTCAAATTGAAGAGTCCAATTTTAAAAGGGATAACTTCATTTTCTTTGAAAAGTTTAAAAGTGGATAAAAAAGAATCAAATAAAATTCAAAAAAATATGTAATAATTATTATATATGTGTTATAATAATTATAATTATTAATTCTGAAAGGAGATATTATGAATAATATAGATTTAATGAATTATTGGATTAAGAGTTCTGATAATGATTATAATGTTATGCTTGATTTAAAAGAAAAAAATAGAAATACTTATTGCCTATTTTTTGGACAATTACTTATAGAAAAACTATTAAAAGCATATTATGCTAAAATAAATAAAGGTGCTCCTTATGCACCAAAAACACACGAATTAGCCTATTTAGCAAATAAAATGAATATGGAATTAACAGAAAGACAAGAAGATTTACTTGAAACCATTTCAGATTTTAATATGGAAGCAAGATATGGAGATTATAAATATACATTTGAATTAAAATGCACAGATGAATACACTAATACCTGGATAGAAAACATAAAGGAGTTGAGAGAATGGTTGAAAGAACTATTAATCCAGAAATAATGGATATTGTAAATAAATATGTAGAAGTAATTTTAGCACATTATGAAGTAAAAGCTGTTATTTTATTTGGTTCATATGCCAAAGGAACAAATCATGAAGATAGTGATATAGATATTGCTATTATTACTGATGACATAAAATGTAATGATGTTTTTGATGAACAATTAAATCTAAAAAAATTACGAAGAAATATTGATTATCGTATAGAACCACATTTAATTGAAGTGGCTGACTATGTTAATGTAGAAACACCTTTTGTAGAAGAAGTAATTAATACTGGAATTAAAGTAGCATAAATAATATAGAACGAGAAGAGAATGATGAAAATGATGAATAATAAAAATAAAGAGACTAAGGATATAATTATTCAACACTTAAACAATATTTTTGAAATTTATAAATTATTCATGATTAATGAATATAAAAAAATAGATAAATTAAATTATAAAATTATATTAATTAATAGTGTGTTAAATAGAAGTATAGCAATAATAGAAGCTTATAAACAAATAATTAAAACAAATAATATCATTGTTTTAAATTCTTTGACAAGAATGCAAATTGATAATTGTATTTTTTTGTATGGAATTTATATATTATTAGAAAATGGATACGAAGTTGAAGAACTTTTTAAAAATATATTATTTGATAATAAAAAACTTAGTGATTATAAAATTGAAAAGCAGAAATTATATGATACTTATATCATTTCAAAGATAAATGAGGAATATAATAATAAATTTGAAGATATGTATAATTTCTATTGCAGATTTATTCATTATTCAGATAGTGCTTTATTATCATCAATATTAGCGAAAGAAGAAAATGTATTGGAATTTGGATTGACTAAAGATTATAGTAGATTTGAACATCATATATTAGAAAATGGTAAATCTTTTGTTGAATTATGTAAGTTTTTATTAGTTATTTTAAAACAAAAATGGAAAAATATAAAGATAAATGAAGAGTTGCAATGAAAGGGGAGTGTAAATGAATAGAGAATATTTAGGAAAAATAGTGGAAGTAGAGATAGATAGACCACTAGGTAGTAAACATCCAAAGCACGGATTTATCTATCAAGTTAATTATGGTTATATACCAAATACAATTTCTGGTGACGGAGAAGAATTAGATGCTTATGTTCTAGGCGAACACGAGCCAATTGAGAGTTTTAATGGTGAAGTTATAGCAATTATTCATAGAACAAATGATGATGATGATAAGCTTGTTGTTATGGAAAAAGGGAGAAATTATACAGATGACCAGATAAGAGTATTAACTGAATTCCAAGAAAGATGGTTTGAATCTGTTATAATAAGATAAAATTTTTGATTTCCTATTGACATAACCAAAAAAATATATTAAATTATAGTTAACAAGCAGATTGATATTTGTATCAATCGCCAAAGGCTCCAAAAAGTTGTAGATAACTACGTCAATGGAGCCAAAATGTGGGATTTTTCGAAATTTCGTTTTTTTAATTTTTATGTTTTAGTATGGTATAATTATTCTTCATTATCAAGGGCTTTGAGATTTAATAAAAAATAAAATGTTTTATTATTAAAATATTATTTTTTATTAATTGCATAAAAAATTGCATGAAAATTTTTTCATACAATTAGTTGATTCTTTTTTCCTTTAAAAGTTTATAATTGTTTTTTACTTTTTCCAAAGCTTGACTTAATAATTCTTTATCTAAATCATTTAATAATGAATTTTTTAAAACATCTTGTATTTTTTTATTTCAACAGTTGTTATTTCTTCTTGAGTTAAATCTATGTAATTTAATTTTTGCTATTTCATATAATGTTATTTTAGATTTATCTACAATGGAATTATTATTAATTTTATTCATTGATGAAAATTTAAAAGATACTGACCCATTAAAATGGGTTGGACTTATGAATAATTATAAAAATTCTGCTAAAGAAATCATATATTCCGAACTAATTGCTATATATTTTTGCACCGTAATAAGCTCCTGAAGATTCATAAGTAATTTATCATATATATTACAAGCTCTTGAATGTAATTGAAAATTAAGTTTTCCATTTTCGTTACTTGCAGTAATGCTTATCATATATGGTTTAATCTCAGATTTTTGGTCATCTTTTATCCAGTTACGAATAAATCTTGAAACTTCCCAATATTATTGAAATGAATTTTTGATTATGGTATAATTATAAAAATAATATGACTAGTTTTCAATAATTGGAGGAATATATGGAGAAAAGTAATGTACTTTATTATCAAGTTGCTAGAGAAGCACTAGTAAAATGGAATGGCTTATCAGAGGAACAAGCTGATAAAATAATAGAAGAATCAAGTTTTGAAGAAATAGAATCTAAAGTAAATGCAAAAAGTTCTATTGCAAGTGCTGCTACTTCAATAGGTAAAAGCTTAGGGTTAAATGATGAGGAAACATCACAATTTTTAAATGAAGTATTTGGAAAAATTGAAAGTACAGAAATGACAGAAAAATTACACCACGAACTTGAAAGTAAAATGTTGAGTACATTTAGTTCATCAAAACATTATTATATGCCACAACTAATAACAGATGCAATTGAAGATGTTCACGATAACTGGGTAGAAGATAATGCAAGTTTATTCTTTACTAAAAAAGCTGACAGAGGTCAACAATATCAATATTTACCATTAGAATTAATTGGATGGGAAGAAGCTAAAAGCGATTTATTATTCATAAAACCAATAATTCATGCAATAGGTGGAGAGATAGATGAAGATGAAATAAAAGAAGTTTGTAATCAAAGAACCATAAAATTATTGGAAGAACATAGTGATAGAGGTATGGATGGAGCTTTAGAAATGTCAATCCATAATCTTGATGATTTAGGAACTTGGATTGCAGAAAATGGATTAGAATATAAACATTGGACTCCAGAAATTGCAGAAGCAATGTCAGATATTGAATTTGTAAAAGGAACAATATTGCCAGAACTTAGAGAAAAAGGATTTATTAAAGATAAGGATTTAATGGAGAAATTAGGAACATTTCATATTTTTGAACTAGATGGAGATTTAAAAGATAAAATAGGAAAGAATATGAATTTTATAAAAATAGAAGATATATTAAAATTAAGTAAAGAGGAATTAGAAAAAATAAATCTTCATGTTACAGCAATAGATAATATAAAAAGTAAAGATGGTAAAATAGGAATAGATGAGGGAGGATTAAAACCTGAAATAGGAAGTAATTCTAATGGAACATTTGGAGATGAAATTGGGAAAAAGGTGTTTTTTTCACAAGGGTTAGAAGGTTTTTTGCAAATGGTAAATAAAAGTTTTAGAATAGTAATGTTTTGCATTGAAAATCGTTCGAATGAAAAAGGAAAAAATGGAATGCAGGATATTGGAATTGGACAATACTACGATGATATAATTAGAGATTTTAAGAATATTTCTAACGAAAATTTAAAAATAGAAAATATAACTCCAGAAACAAGAAATAAGTTTTATTCATTAGTAAAAAAATTCATGGAAACAAGAACATATTATAAATTAGATTTAAATGGCTGTACAAGAGAGGAATATGAGAAGTTAAATGATGAAAAAAAGAAAGAAATTGATTATTTATCTGATGACTACAACTATGATACAAATCATAGAGGAAAAAGTGTTACACCAAACAATATGCATACAATTATAGACCAGGGAGTAAGTGTAGATAAAACTCATAGAATTGTAAATTCTGATGGTAGCATATTGAATGGATTTGAAACTATAATGAAATTATGTCAAAGATATAAACAAATGTATCCTGGACAAGATTTTCCAACAATAATTCACAATAAAGGCACGAAAGGACAATGGAATGATGATAACTGGTTAGAGAAATTTTATGAGCAATATCAAGAAAAGGATAGAGTTTTAAAAAGTGGTATTGAAGCAACAATACAAAGTACAGCAAGAGGAATGATTAGCAACGAAGCAGATGTAATAACAGGAGAAACAGAACAACAAACTGTGAGAAGTCAATCTATACCAGATGAAAATGGTGACAATGATAATAGATAAAAAGTAGAAAGAGAGGCTTATTATGTTATCAATAAGCAGAAGACAAGCATATACAGAAATAGATAATTTCATAGAATTATTAAATGAGAATAATAGAAATAAAGTACCTAAAAAATTAAGAGATTTTTTCAAAAAAGAAAAAGATAATAATTATACAAAAATTATTGATCCCAATATACCAATTAAAGAACAAAATTTGAAAGAGGAAACATTGGCTTTAATTGCAATGCTAAACTTACAATATTGGTGTGAAGATGAGGAAGAAAAGCAAAGATTAAAAAAAATATACACTGATAATGAAATAAAACATCAACAAAAATTAAGAGAGTTGCATAATCCAGATAATGTGTTTAAGAGAAAAAAACAAGCTAATTATAAATTTAATAATACAACTGATGAATTATCTATCGCTCAATACGAAGAATCAGTATTAAAACGAATTATTAGTAAAATAAA
>JAFTFU010000191.1 GCA_017458285.1 Clostridia bacterium
CACAATGTTTGCACTTACCACCTAACCATAAGTAACTTAATACCGGTATTAATTCAAAAAATCCTAGTTTGTTTCCACAATTTGGACAATATGAGTGTGTATGTGTTATATCTTGTCCTTTTGGTATTCTATATACAGCAAGCGTGTAAAAACTTCCAAAAGTTATTCCCATTATGAATATTATTATATAAAAAAATATGTTCATTACTTTCTTCCTTTTCTTTAATTGTTATTTTTTATTTCTTTTGCTTCTGTTATTGTTCCATATTTGGTTCCGGCTTGACTAGTGTCTGAATTTTCTGTATCTAATAAGAAATCGATTGAACCTTGTACTTTTAGATTATATTCTTTGTTTTCATATGTTATTGTGTATATTCCTTTTTCTTTGTTGTATTCTACTTCATACTCTTCTGTTAAATTTAATTCTTCTTTTTTTATTTCTTTTCCTACATATGGTTCATCATCTGCTACTATTGCTTCTGTAGCTTTTAGTTTTATTTTTGATAATGCTTCATTTATATTTTCTTTTGCTTCATTTAATGCAGTATCATACTTTGATGCTTCTATTGCTCTTTCTAGTGAACTTTCTGTTGTTGTAACTGTTGATAGCTGTACTGCTCCTTGCAATAGCATTGTTATCATAAATCCTAATAATACGTTCATATCTTTTTCATCCTTTTTTACTTTTTTATTTAAAATGCTTTTTCTAAATTTTTATCTTTGTTTTTTAATAGAGGCATATACATATTTGTATATGCCTGTTAATTTATTTTATAATTATTTTGCTGCAGCTGGAGTTATTGTTCCATAAGTTGTTCCAGTTGCGTCGCTTGTATCAGCCTTAGTTAATTTAAAATCTATTTTTCCTTCAACATCAATTCCTAAAGATGCATCTTTATATGTTATTTTTATTACACCATCTGTTCCAATTGTTGAAGAATCAATATAGTATCCAGCTGTTGCTGAACCTTCTTTTAATCCTAATTCAGTATAGCTGTAAATTGATTTGTTATCTTCTGCAGATACATCATAGTTTCCATCTGCAACTAATTTAGCTGTTGCTGAAGTTTTAATTGCACTTAAAGCAATATTTATTTGCTCTATAGCACCTTTTTCTTCAGTATCTTTTTTAGATTTTTGTGCATTTGTTATAATGCTATTATCACCTGTTAAAGCAGCTAAAGAAACAGCAGCTAAAATGATTAAAACGATAATAGTAATAACTAAAGCAACTAATGTTATACCTTTATTATTTTTCATTCGTAATTTCCCCCCTTTCCTCATTGGAATATTAATGTATATATTTAAATATTTAAATATAACCGAAATAATTATTTTCCAGGTGTAGTTTCAAAAAACTTACCTGTATTTTCATTTGTTGTTTCAGTGCTTGTAGTATTTGCATTTATATCATTAGTAGTATTTTCTGTGTTGTCATTAGTATTTGTATTGCTATTATTACTACTATTATTGTTATTATTGTTTGTAGTATTGTTGCTTGTATTATTTGAACTATTATTATTTGTTGTAGTATTGCTGGTATTTGATGTTGTATTTCCACTTGTATTATTGTTGTTGCCACTTGTGCTTGTTGATTGATTTGTTTCTTCTTCGTATGCTGCAAAAGGATTTACTTTTCCCGCTTTATAACTTTTTGTTTTTTGATAATTACTTAAATCGTTTGATGTAACTTCGTAGCTTAATACTATTTGTGAAGTATCCTCTTGCGCTGCTTGTTGTAATTCCTGCCTAATTTCTTCAGATGCTTGATATTCAGTAACTGTTGGAATTACTTTATTTGAAGGAATAAATCCATATAATAAAATGCTTAAAACTAACAAAATAGCTAAACTGATTAATAACATTATAATAATTTCTTTTACTATTTTCTTTCCCATGTTTTGTTTTCCTTTCATATTGGTTATTATGCTTTATTGGGTTAATTTTATTCTATTGGTATATTTCCATTTATATCATTTTCTGTTGAAATTTTACTATTATTTGTTGTTACATTTTGTAAGTTTATACTTATATCTCTACAAATAAATGTTGCTAATAAATTTCCTGTTCCTTCTTCTTGTGTAAGATTAAAGTTATCAACTTTGAATAATAATGTTGAATCATTATTTAAATCATATATAAATTCTGTAATTCCTATATATGAACCAGTTAACGCAAAATTTAAATCATATGTTCCTAAGTTTGAGTTATTAACTGTAACATCAATTTTTAATACTATTCCATTTTTTGTTGCATAATTTCCAAGCTTTGTCCACAAATATTCAACTTCATATGATTGAATTTGTTTTATAACTTGTCCATCTTCTGAATATAAATTTATATTTTCATTATATTCTGTCTTTTTTTCTTGTAAGTTTTGACCAGCTTTTTGTAGAGCATTTTGAGCAGATGTATATTCAATTGTTGCAACCCTAGTTGTTTCTTGAATTTTTTGGTCTAGCTCGTCGTTTTTCTCTATTATTTTAGATACTCCTAGTATTTCAAGCCTACCTATCTGAAGTTTATTAAGTAACATAACTCCTGCTAGTAACATTAACAACAATATTAATACTCCTATTAATATTTTTCTCATGGTAACTCTCCTTCTATTGTTATCTTAACTACACCATCTTGTTTTATTCCACTTGTTGATGTAACTTGTGTTAATATGCTGTCTGTTTTTATTTTTGCTATAAAATATCCCAAATGTTCATATGTTGCAGCTTGTGCATTTATAATAATGTGTGTTCCTGAGTCGTTTTGTACAGAAGTTAATTGTACATTTTCAGGTATTACAAACATTATTCTGTTTAATAAATTTGGAATTAAGTTTTTGCTTTTGTTTATATCACTTACTTTTTCGCTTGCTGTTTTTAATTGTGTTGTAAGTGTTGAATATTCACTTGCCTTTTTATTTAATGTTGCTGTATCTTCTTCTATTTTGCTTATTTCTTTTCTTATTAATGTTTTTGTTTTTTCATTTTCTTTTTCTTTATCATTTATCTGTTTAACAAGTAATGTTGAAAATGCTCCATATATTATAATAAATATTAATAATGCACCTGCTGTTCTAAGTAATGCCGCCTCTCCTCTTGATAAAGCTTCTGTTAGTCCAGATAAATCTACATTATTTTTTGAATCTTTTTTACTCTTTTTGCTACCTGTTTCTGGAAGTTTGTCTAATAAGCTTTGTTTTTTAAAGTTTATTCCAGATATTCCTTCTCCTACTCCTTGCATTGCAAGTGAAATTGCTGAGTTTACTTCGATATAATCTTTTATGTTTACATTATTATTAACATTTTGTACAAAATATGGTCTTAATATTTCGCATCTTATATCTCCTAAATACTCTTGAAAATATAAGTCTATGTTGTTTATTAATGCTCCTGTTCCTGTTAAGTATATTTTGTCGATTTTTTGTAAGTTTTCATTTATGATTTTTTGTATTTTCCCAACTATTGTGTAAAGCGTTGGCATTATATCTTCTAAATTAGTACCTATGTTGCTACTGATGTCTGTAATTTCAGATGTATATATTGTTGTGTTTTTGCAAATGTCATAGGCTTTAGAAATTGAATTTTCTTTAAAACTTATTTTATCAAGTATTTCTTGACTTCCTTCATCTAATTTTTCTACATTGTAAATTTTTTGGTCATATATTGTTGTAACTGTTGTTATTTCTTCTAGATTTACAATTAAATAATTTTCTTTTGGTTTTGCTTTTATTAGATTTGGAATTGTCATTGATATCGGAAAGATGCTTGATAATTTTCTTCCTTCAAATGTTTGATTTATTTTATTTAATTCTATCTTTCCGTCACTTATGTGGATAATTTTTATTTTTTCTTTATTATCTATTTCTTGTACTGCTGCATATTTTGTTTCAAATAAGTTTTTGTTGTATCCTTTTTCTGAGCAGTAGCTTTCAAATTCCATGTCAATTGCTTTTTGTAAATCCTTTTTAGTTAGCAAAGAAAACATTTGGAAATAGTTATATGTTTCACCTGATAGGTTTACACTTATTGGTGTTTTGTAACTAAAGGTTTCTTCTACAATTTGCTTTATTGCTTTATTTACATTGTCATAGAATTTAACACCAAAGTTATCTATTTTTATTTCATTTTTTTCTTTTGATACTTTAGCGTATTTTATTAAGTTTTTTTCTATATATAAACCTAAACAGCTTTGCATATTTATCCTTTCCTTTCCTTTTTTATATTCATATTTTATAACGATTATTTATAAAGTCAATACTTGTAGCTTAAATGTAATACAAAAGTAATTTTTTTGTAATATTTTTGTAATATTTCAAGTTTTTTGTAATTATTTTTATATTCGACAAAAAAGTTCCAAATTTATTATGTCCAATTTTTTATAGAACATTTTTCTTTTTGAAACTTTTTTAATTTAATTTTTTTCAACATACATTCTGTACAAATCCCCTTTTTCTTCAAAATTCTTAAAAAATCCATAACTTGCTGCTGTTGGAGAAAGTAAACACGATTTATGCTTTTTCGTTACTTTTTTTGCAATTTCAACCGCTTCTTTCATATTTTCTACAATGTATGTTTTTTCTTTTTTTATTTTTTTTGCAATATCGTGTCCAGTTTTTGGCATGCAAATTATATTGCTTATATCACTTTGATTTAAATATTCAGAAAATTCTGTATAGTCTATTCCTCTATCCATTCCACCTATTATTAAAGTGTCAACATTTCCTAATGCTTTTACCGCTTCAATTGTAGCAGCAGGCACGGTTCCGATGCTATTATCATAATACAAAATATCATTGTATTTTCCAATAAATTCTAATCTGTGCTTAAGTGGTTTGAAATTTTTTATTGTTTCTGTTGTTTTGTTTATGTCTAATTTTAATATTTCAGATACTCCAAGTGCAAACATGATATTATTTAAATTATAATCTCCTAAAATTTGCCTTTTTTCGTTTTTATCGTAAATTGGCTTTTTTTCAAACCAAACTTTATTTTCTTTTATATATATGTCACTATTTTCTTTTGATTCAAAACTTACTTTTATTGCCTTTCCAGTTTGATTTTTTACGTATTCGTTTAGAGTTTGATTATCATAATTATATAATAGATAATCTGTGCTTTTTTGATTTTTAAATATATTACATTTTGCTTCTACATATTTTTCAAATGAATCATAATGGTCTAAATGCTCAGGATATACATTTAATAAAATTGCAATGTTTGGTGAAACTTCCATGTATTCTAACTGATGAGATGACATTTCTAAAACCAGATACATGTCTTTTTCAAATTTTGTTATATAGTCAAATACAGGGATTCCAATGTTTCCAAGTAGAATGCTTTTTTTATTTTGTTCTTGTAATATTGTGTTTATTAGTGTGCTTGTTGTGCTTTTTCCCTTTGTTCCAGTAATTCCTATTGTGAAAATGTCAAAAAATTCTAATACTAATTCTAATTGTGATTTTATTTTATTAGAATATTTACTTGTATCAATTCCTGCAAAAGATACTCCAGGTCCCTTTATGATTAGGTCATATTTTTCTAAGTCTTTTAAATAATTTTCTCCACTTATTATGTGAACAAAAGTGTCTTGCTTTAAATATTCAAAACTTTCTTCTAAATTTTCCTTTTGGTCTGCTATATATATTGGCTGTTTTTCTAAATATTGTTTGAAAAATTTGTAGGTTGACTGCCCTTCTCTTCCAAATCCTAATATTAGTATTTTTTTCCCTTTTAGATATTTAATTAGATTTTCCATCGCTAAAAAACACCTCTTTTCTTAGCATTTCATTTTGTTTTTCATTTAAGCTGTTTTCTTCATTATATCTTTGGGTTATGTCGTCTTTTGTGTTTACAAGACCATAGTTTTGTTTGTAATATTCTAATAGGTATGGAAGCTTTTTGTTTTCTTTTTCTAAATTTTCAATTGTTTTGCTTATTGCAAAATTTACTTCTTCGAATGTTCCAACACAATCAAATGGTTTTGTTTCTCCATTTCCTGTTAGTTCTATAAATGTTTTTAGCATATTTTTATTTTCGAACATATCATCACCAAAGATGTTTAATAGTTTTTCTTTATACAAATATGGACTCAATATTATATATGCAAATAGGCATTTTGCGCAGTTTAGGCACCATTTCCACTCTTTTTCCTTGCTTCCTACATTACAGCTTTTAAATGTTGTATGATATTTTTCTTTTCTTGAGAAGATTTTTGCTATTTGTAATTCGTTTAATGGTCTTAGGAAACTGAAATATTTTACTGGCGCTTTTAAATATTTTTTTGAATATTCTTGAAAGTCATATTCAAATTCGTAACTTTTTGAGTATTGATGATTTATTTTATTTCCTTCTACATTTGATTCGTTTGCACTGCTTTCATTTGATAATGCTATGAATTTTTTTGATGTTAAATATGCTATTAAGTATGATAAAAATGCAAGCATAGATGAAAATGGTGTGTGACCATTTATAAATCCTTGTTTGTTTAAATATATCAACCTTTGGTCTATACCTCTGTATATTTCTATTATATTTTCATTTTCAAATCCTGCAATTTCTGCACATTTTAGTGTAACTGGCTTAGGATTTATTATTAAACAATAATCGCTTTTTTTATCTAGTTCTAGTGTTTCTAAGGTTACTATTGAGTCTTTTCCTCCTCCTATTGGCACTATATATCCACTAGATTCTTCTTTTGCTTCTGGAAATTGTAGTTGCTTATTTTCTGTTTGTGTTTCTATTTGCATAAATTTATTTATATCTGTTTCTATATTATTTGTAAAAAATAATTCTCCTAATCCATAAAAGTATAATTTTTTCCACCATTTTTTTTGTTCTTCGCTTAAGTATCCACATCTTATGATTACTTTTGGAGAACATGTGCATTTCCAGTAACTGATTAACTCAACTAATCCACAATTAAATACCATGTTTTTTACTTGCTCTGAATTTATGCTTTTTATTTTCATTTCTTTTTTTAGTATTTTTATTTGTGGTCTGAATTTGGTTAGATTTGGTATTTCAAATTCGTATTCTATTTTTATTGCATCACTATCTTCTTCTATTTTGTAACTG
>JAFTFU010000192.1 GCA_017458285.1 Clostridia bacterium
ATAGAATACCTTTTGAAAAGATTAAAAATAAATTAAAAAAAGAAAAAGGTGTGAATGAAAATAAGATAGAGGAAAATAAATGAGAAATATAAAACTAGTAATTGAATACGACGGAAAAGACTTTAACGGTTGGCAAAAACAGCCTAAATATAGTGATTTGAACATATTTTGATTTTATTTCAAAGTATGTCAAACACTATATATTACTACTTTTCCAATTTTCAATATATTTTAAAATAAATACAAAATATTTTGAAATTTTTATGCAAGGCTGTAACGGTGGCTGTAAAAAATAATTCAAAAGATTATTCATTTTACTAAGAATAATCTTTTTTTATATTAAGTGAATATAATTAAAAAAAGTTGAAAAAATATAAAAAAAACTATTGACAATACGTAGAATACGTAGTATAATATAATTGTTAGGAGGAATAGTCATGACGTTTCGAGAACTAGAGAAATTGTTAATCTCCAAAGGCTGGTACCATCATCATACTAACGGCTCACATTACATATATAGACACAATGAAATAAAACGGAAGTATACCAGTACCAAACCATAAAGGAGATATCCCGAAAGGAACTCTTAACAATATCTTAAAACAAGCAGGGTTGAAATAAACCCTAGCTTGTAAAATATATAGGAGGTATAATCATGAAAGTTATTTATCCAGTTTTGTTTTATGAAGAAAAAGAGGGTGGTTATTCTGTTTTTGTTCCTGATTTACAAAACAAAACTACTTGCGGGGATACGTTAGAAGAGGCTATGTCAATGGCAGAAGATTTAATAGCAGGTATAGTATTAGATGAAATGGAAGAAAACAACAAAATACCAAAATCAAGCAAAATTGAAGATATATCATTTGAGAAATTAGAAAAAGAACTAGATATAGAAAATTGGGATTATATTTCAAAATTTAAAACATATATAGCAGTAGATGTAAGCTCATTTGCAGAAAAATGGGGCAAAGAATTGATTAAGAAAACAGTTAATATTCCTAAATGGGTTAACACTAAGGCAGAAACATTAAAAATAAATTTTTCTAAAACACTAGAAGAAGCATTGCTAGAAAAAATATATAAGGAATAAAAAAAAGATAGAACTTGAATTTTTATATTTCAAGTTCTATTTAAAATGAATTATTAAATTGTTTTTCTTTAAATATTCGTATGACATATCTATATGAGTTTGTTTAAATTTGTCAAACACTTCACAATATACATTTAATGTAGTTGATACGTTAGCATGTCCCATTATTTTGGCTAATACAGAAGCGGGCATACCAGATTCAATACATCTAGTTGCAAATGTATGTCTTAGCATGTGCTGGTGTAATTTAAAACCTTTACCTATGTTATATTGCTCACAAATATATTTAAACATCATATTTGTAGTATCTGTACTTATACATTGTTTCTTAGAGTTACAGAATAATAAATGTAAATCATTTTCTACATATAAAGTAGATAAATAATCTTTTAATATATATTCTACTTGTTTATCCATTATAATATCTCTAACGCCATTTACTGTCTTAGTATATGATCCTAGTTTAGCCCTTTCATCTAAGCCACGTGTTATTGTTCTTCTTATATGAATTATTTTATTATCAAAATCTACATCGTCAATATCTAGTGCGTTTATTTCGCCCATTCTCATACCTGTAAATAAACTTAATAAAAATTGATACCTATATCTGTATTTTGTGTCTTGACCGATAGCTTCTACAAATTGCTGCTGCTCTTCAATAGTAAATGCAGATATTTTTTTATCTTTAATATTTGAATAAGGTATTGAAAATTCTATCTGATCATCTAAAAAATTAAATCTTAATATATTTCTTCTAACTGCAATTTTAAATGTCTGATTAACAATTCCATAAATTTTAGCAATAACAGAATTAGAGTATTTAGTAATATAGATAAAGAAGTCTTTTAAATCATTTTCTGTTATTTTTTGCAATTCCATATTTGCCATATAATGCGTTTCAATTTCTTTTAATGTAAGCAATTTCCTTTTATAAGATGATTCTTTTAATTTATTTAATTTAAAACCAGTATCTATAAATTCTTTTGCTATATCTTTGAATTTTACTCTTGATTTATCTACGTAAGTATCTGTATTTAATTCTGTTATTACTTTTTCTAATTTATTTTTTACCTCTTGTCTGGTTTTTCCATATATGGTTTTTCTTTTTCTTTTGCCTGTTTTTTCATCATACATTGCTATTGTGTATTCTGTAACCCAAAAAGTCTTACCGTTTATTTCTCTTTTGAATATAGTACCTTCGCCATTGCCACGTTTCTTAGATGTACCCATAATAAAAAACCTCCAATTTTTCAAATATTTTTTGTAAATACACTTGAAAAATGAAGGCTTTTTGTATATAATACAAAAAGTAATCATTCTTCGGAGTGTTTACAACCTTTTAGGATAAGTGTTCTGCCGCAAAACATGACACTTATCCGTTTTTATTTTTAAAGAACTTATTAAATAAGCCTCTTTTTTCTTCTATGTTTTTTTGTATAACATTGACCTTGTCATCAAAAAATTGTATATCTATATTAAAACCATAATTTAATTCTACTATTTCTACGTCTTCTATTTCTTCATAGTCTACTGTTTTGTAAACACAATGTTTACATTTTCCTCCAGTAATAGTAATGTTGATATTGTACTTTAATTCTTTTTTATCAATCCATTCTGATAATTCATTTATATATTCTTTAGGAACATAACCTATATGAAAAAAAGAATTGTCGTAACATTCAATATATACTTTATAACATTTTTTGGAATCAAATAAATCCTCTTTGATATAACCATTGAAATAGTAACCTTCATATTCTGATACATTTAAGTTCATTTCTATGATTTCTTTTTTGGTGTAATCACAATAAAATTTATCAAAATATCCATTCTTCTTATATTCTTTTAAAATTTTAACAATTTCATCTTGAATACTAATATTATTTTCATTATTAAAGGTAACTCCATTTACCTTAAAATACATTTTATGAAGTAACATTTTAAAGCTCCTCTATTATTTATTCAAAAGCACTTTCTACATCTGCTTTAATTACTCTACCTATAATTACAATATTTTCACAAGTGGTTTGTATTTCTCTTATTGTTGGATTCATAGAGTATAATTCTACAGCAGTTTTTGTTTCAACAACTTTTTTTATTGTATATCTATTAGTATCTTTCAAATATATTAATGCTGTATTTCCATTATCAATTTCATTTTGAATATGAACTATTGCTAAATCTCCTTTGCCGAGAAGAGGTAACATATCGTCATCTGGAGCAGCAATAGCAAAACATTTATCTGCTTCTATCCATTTACTAAGTTTTATATTAATATAATCTGATATGTTTTTTTCTGCTAAAATATTTGATATATCAATTTTGTTTAAAACAGGTATTCTATTAGCCTTGCTAACATATTTTTCGTTACTAAATCCTGCTAACCATGCTGGAGAAACATTAAAGAAATTTGCCAATTTAATTATTTGACTTCTTTTAATGTTTTTTATATTACCAGATAGATATTTGGATATAGTACTTTTTGATTTTATTCCTATTGCGTTTCCGATTTCTTCTAAAGTATAATTATTACTTTTTATTAATTCTGAGAAACGACTTATAAATAATTCTTCTGGTTCCATAAGCACTCCTTTCAATGGAATTATAACAAAAAGTTTCTTATTTGTAAACAATATTTTGCAAAAAACAAAAAAAATTTCCTAAAAAGACTTGACAAAAAAATTAAAATACTATAATATGTTTCTAGTTAGGAAACGAAAGGAGGAAAATTTATATGAATGAAGAGATTTCAAATGAAGAAATTGGCAAAAGAATAAAGGGATTATTAGAAATTTTTAAAATTTCAAGAATAACCTTAGCTAAAGAAATGAACGTAAGTTACAACACACTAACGAAAAAATTAAATGGTAGAGCAGATTTTACATTTAAAGATTTTATCATTATAAAAAGGATTTTTAATTTGAAATATGAAACATGCGGGGAAATTTTTTTTAACCCAGAGTTTCTTATTAAGAAACAAGAAAATGAAAATGCGGCAGAACACTAAAAGAAGGAGGGTAAAAAATTGGAATTACAAGACAATATTTTTTATACACCATCTGAATTTGCAAAATTAAGAAATTGTAGTGTACCAACAGCCCTAAGTATTTATAATTTACAAGACTTTCCTAGTGAAAACTTTGGAAAAGAAAAAGTAGCATTAGGAAGTGCAATAAGAGAGTGGTACAAGAAAAAAAGAGAAAAGGGGGATTACCAAGGATGAAAAGAAAGGTTGTAAACAAGAAAAAATTTATAAGAAGTGTAATAACAATGCTATTTATAGCCATATTAGGAATTTTAATAATGAATAGTGCTTTTGCAAGTAATGAAGCGGTAATAAAAGAAGAGGTAGAATATATTGTTTGTAAAGGCGATACATTATGGAAAATTGCAGAAAGATATAAACTAGAAAATCAAGATCCAAGAGAATACATATATGAAGTAGAGAAATTAAATAATATGACTTCTGCAACAATATATGAAGGACAAACTATAAAAATATTGTTGATGGAGGGCAAATAAATGGAATATTACGAAATATTATTAGAAGAATGTAGATATTTGCGAATAGACTATGAAAGACTACATAGAATGAAAGCTACATTAAAGATTATGAAAGAAAATTTAAAACAGTTAGGAGGTAAAAAATAATGGGAAAACATTTTAAAGAAGAGGCAAAAAGCAAGCCAGTTGAAAATAGTAATGATGATAATTTCTACGGAAGAATAATTACAAGGCAAGGCGAAGGTTTAGTAGAAGCACAAAAACAAATAAAACAACTAGAAGATAGATTAGTACAAGAAAGAATGGATCGTATTGAAGATTTAAGAAACATAAAAGCATTTGCAACATGTAATACATATAACAATGAAAAAGCATTTTTACATAAAATTGCAGAAATGGCAACAGATAAAATACAAGAATTAACAAGTATAAATAAAAAAGAGCTTAGCTCACACACCGGTCAAAGTATATAAGTAAACTCTTTTTAAAACGTTTATATAAACATTCTTATTGTTATTTTAACAGAAATAACGCTAGAAGTCAATAAAAATTGGGAGGTATAAAATGAGAAAATTTGAATTTGTAAAAAATATGAAAGAAGGTAGTTTATTAAAATTACCAGAAAGAAGTACAAAAAATAGTGCTGGTTATGATTTCTTTAACCCTAATAAAGTGGTTTGTAAATCACATGAAATAACAATGATACCAACAGGAATAAAAGCACAATTTCCAGAAGATGAGGCATTATTCCTATTTAATAGAAGTAGTAACCCAAAAAAGAAAGGTTTAATAATTTTAAATGGTGTTGGTGTAGTAGATAGTGATTATTACAACAATGCTGATAATGAGGGAGAAATGGCATTTGTTTTCTATAATATGCTTAATGAAGATGTTACATTAGAAGCGGGCGAAAAGCTAGGACAAGGTATATTTATGAAATATGCAAAAGTAGATAATGATACAGCAGAAGCGGAAAGAACAGGAGGATTTGGAAGTACAGGAAAGTAGAGGTGTGAGAAATGATAAAGTTTATAATCGGTGTTATTTTAGGCTTTGTTTTAGGATACTTAACATGCTGCATAATGATAGCAGCTAGAGAAGAGGAGAAGTGGAACAAATATATGGACGACGACGATAGATAGGCACAAAAGATACCTTAATATTATAGAAAGGGGAATAAATGACAATGGAAAAAGTAAGTGAAGTTTTAATAAACAATACTATAAATAGAGTTGTAACAGTACAACAAATAGAAGAAATAGCAAAACAGTTATTAAAAGATATAGGTATGAAATTACATTGTTTAGGTTATAAGTATTGGCTAAAAGCTATTGTAATGACTTTAGATATAGAAATACATAAAAGACAAGAACTAAAAACAATGGAATTATATTTTATGTTAGCAAGAGAATATAAAACAACAGTAAACTGCGTTAGAAAAGCAATGTCGTATACTTATGAAAATACGAATGTAAATAGTTATTTTAACGTTACCTATAAAATTGATAATGCTGCTTTGCTATTTTTGTTGAAAGAAAAAGTAAAAGAAGAAATAGAAACCATACTTTAATACACAATTTAAAATCTTAAAGAAGGGAGGTAATTAATAATGGCAAATAAAGACGCGTATTATTTTAGTCATGATTCAAACGCACTAACAGATCCTAAAATATTATCTATGCGTTGTGATTATGGTTTAGAGCGGGTATGGTTTGTATTGGGCTATATTAGAAATGTTAAGAAATGAATCTACATATAAATTAACATTAAATAAAAACACATACAGGGCAATTAAAATGCAAACAGGTACAACAATAGACGTAGAAAAGTTTGTAGATGACTGTATTAATGAATATAAAGATAGTGAAAGCGGGAACGGTTTATTTAATTCTAAAAATGGTATGTTTTGGTCTGAAAGTTTTTTAAGAAGAATGGAAAAATACGAAGACTTAAAAGAGAAAAGAAGACAAGCAGCAAATGCTAGATGGAATAAAGACGAAGAAAAAACAGAAGACAAAAACAATAAAAATAATGCAAAAAAATGCAAGTGCATAAAAGGTTATTGCAAAAGCAATGCAAATGCAAAACAAAAGAAATACAAATGCAATGCAAAAAGCCAAAAAGTGTATGCAAAATTATGCAAATTAAATGAAATTAAATTAATTGAAATTAAATTAAATAAAATAAAATCTATCTATCCTTCTGATCACAAAAAAACAAAAAATGAAAATTTAAAAATGGATAAGATGGACGAGATGGAATTTGACCGTATTGTATCTAATTGTGAACTACATTTATTAGATCCAGCACTAGCTGTTGAAATAAAAAATATTTTAAGAGAAATGTATATAGATTTAAAAACTAAGCCTAAAGTCGAGGAGCTTAATTCAAAAAAATTATTCTACGCCTTGCAGCAATTTGCAGTTGCTAACACAAAAACTAAAATACAGAAACCAAAGGCTTATTTTGAAAAGTGCATTTTAACAGCAATAGATCAAACTGAATTGAGTACACAATATGACACAGAAACAATATACGAATTTATGAATTAGGAGTATTAGAATGAAAAGTATATCAGAATTATCAAGGCGTGGTGCTGTACCTATATATGCAAAAATGAAACCAAAAGAAGAGGCTAGTCATTTAGTTAATAGTAAGCCAATGAAAGAATACAGCTATTATAAATGTGATTACTGCGAAGAAGAAATAAAAATATTGGATAAAAAGCAAGAGATGACAGGCGGGGTAGTTACATTTAGGCATATTGTTACTAAACATGGCGATATAGAAATGGCATTGCATAATAAGTGTTTAAAACCAGTATTAAAAATATTTGAAGAGGGAGTTTAAAATGAAACACATAGTAAGTTTTAGTGGCGGTAAAGATAGTACAGCTATGTTATTAAGAATGTTGGAAGAAAATATGCCAATAGATAAAATACTTTTTTGTGATACTGGCAAGGATTTTCCAGATATGTTGGAACATATCAGACAAGTACAAAATTACATAGTACACAATTACGGTAAAGAAATAACTACATTAATGCCAAGTAAAAGTTTTGATTATTATATGTTTGAACATGAAAAAA
This sequence comes from Clostridia bacterium, assembly GCA_017458285.1. Taxonomy (GTDB): domain Bacteria; phylum Bacillota; class Clostridia; order TANB77; family CAG-508; genus CAG-269. The sequence continues at coordinate 7,684 of JAFTFU010000192.1, forward strand.
CTCGAGGGAAAAACAAAGGAAAAAAAGGTTATGGTTGGGCAACAATGTTTTGCAGATGGTGTACTAGCAATTTAAAAACTAGAACAATGGATAATTATTTAAAACAATATGCTGAGGAGGGTTACGTGGAATATGTAGGAATTGCCTACGATGAACCTAAAAGAATTAAAGATAAGTGTTATCCATTAGTTGAATGGAAAATGACAGAGTCAGACTGCTTAAAATATTGTTATGATAGAGGCTTTAATTGGAATGGTTTATATGAACATTTTGATAGACTAAGTTGTTGGTGTTGCCCTTTAAAAAATTTAAAAGAATTAAAAGTATTATACAAATTCTATCCAGAATTATGGCAAGAATTAAAAGAAATGGACAAAAAAAGCTATAACCAATTTAGAGCTGATTATAGTGTAGAACAATTAGAATTAAAATTTAAGAAAGAAGAGGAAAGAATAAATGATAATAATTAGCCAAGAAAGAAATACAAGAATTGATACAGAAAAGATAAATTTTATAAGGATAGACGCAGAAAAAGATAATAAATTCAATATTGTAATAAATTATGCAAATGATATTGAAGGGATTATAGCAACTTATAATAGTATAGGAAGAGCTAATAAGGTATTTGAAGAAATGATAAAAAAAGAAGCGGGAGAGCTTAAAGGTATATTAAAATTCAAAATGTATATGCCGGAAAAAGAATTATTAAAAAAACAAAAAGAATTAGAAAAACAAGGTATTATAGTATCTGATTATTTATCAGAGTTTACTCCACTACCAACAAAGGCAGTATATATAATGCCAGAAAATTAGAAGAGGTGTTACAAATGATTTATGAATTTGAAATGTTAGGAAGTATACAAGGAAAAGCAAGACCTAGAATGAATACAAGAACAGGTAGAGCATATACACCAACAAAAACAAAGTTATATGAATATTCATTAAGACAATGGTTTTGTATGAATTATCCTAATTTTAAACCAATAGAAGGTAGGGTAAAAGTATCAATAATTGCTTATTTTGAAATACCTAAAAGTACAAGTAAGAAAAAAGAAGCGGAAATGTTAGCAAACAATATAAGCCCAACAAAAAAGCCAGATATAGATAACATTGTAAAAATTGTACTAGATGGAATGAATAAATTTGCATTTAAAGACGATACACAGGTTATTAAATTAGAAGTGGAAAAGAAATATGCAGAAAAACCACGAATGTATATTAAAATTGAAGAATACTAAGGGGAATAAATATATGAAATGTATTAATTGTGGGAAATATCCTTTTTGTAAAAAAATAGAAAAACCGCAGCAAGAAGCATGCGAAAACTTTATAAAAAGACCTTTAGGAATAGAGGTTACAAGGAAGGATGAATTTAATAATGAACAACATAGAAAATAAAAACGCTGTAAGTGTTGACGCTCTACACACACACACACACCGGTACTTCATTTAATGAATTACTAAACAAAATAACATTAGGCGACAGCTACGAATTAATAAAACAAATACCGGATGACAGCATAGATTTAGTTATTATGGATCCACCTTATGAATTTGATACAGGAAGCGGGGCAGGTGCTTTTGGAACAAAAAGAAGAAATTATAGAAAAGAATATATAAGCCTATATCATGAAAAAGGTAAAAGCACAAAAGACACAGAAAGGTTAAGAATATCTGCAAATAAAGAAAGACAAAGACAACAATTAAATCATATTTCAAATGGATTTGAACTTGAAATACTAGATGAATTAGTAAGAGTTATGAAAAAGATTAATATTTATATATGGTGTTCTAAAAAACAAGTTAGTAAAATATTACATTATTTTGAAAATATAAATTGCAGTACAGATATATTAACATGGCATAAAACAAACCCTACGCCAACTATAAATAATTCTTATTTACCAGATACAGAGTATTGTATATATGCTAGAGAAAATGGGGCGTATTTAGGTGGAGAATATGAAACAAAACATAAATTTTATATTACTACTGCTAATAAAAGCGATAAAGACAAATTTAAGCACCCTACAATTAAACCAATAAATATAATAAAAAATTTAATTATTAATTCTAGTAAAGAAAATGAAATTATATTTGATCCATTTAGTGGAAGCGGGACAACCTGTGTTGCAGCAAAAGAATTAAACAGGCAATATGTAGGTATAGAAATAGATCCAGAATATCATAAAATAAGCGTTGATAGATTAGAAGGAATATTAGCAAATGGGCAAAGAAGTATGTTTATGAGTTAGGAATGGTAAAAATGAGTAAAATTATAATTTATGATAATAAAAATATATTAATTGCTGATTTAGATAGAACAGAAACTAAAAGAGAGCCAATAGAAAAATTATTAGCAAATTCTCCAGCAACAACATTTGAAGTAGAACATGCAGCAATATTTAAGGAATATAAAATAATACATAGTTCTTCACTAAAAAAGCAATTAAAGAAGATAGAAAAAATATTTAAGTACCATAAGGAGGATAATAAAAAATGATAAAGCGAATATGTGATAGGTGCGAAAAAGAAATAAACGGTAATTATTGGACTGTAAGTATATATGAACATGAAGATAATTTGGGAAGACATACTACAGAAGGAGCTGGAAACAATATGCAACAAAATTTAAGTAAAAAAGAATTTTGCAAAAATTGTATTGATGAAATTAAAAATACAATAGAAAGGTGCGATTAAATGAAAATACCAAAGATATTTAGTAAAAATAATCATGAATACATATTTGTTAAGCAAGTAAACAAAGACATGTTTTTATACAAAGATATGTTATACGGATATAATGAATGTTTTACAAGATTTGATTTAGGAATGGTAAAAGAAATTGTAAAGCCACCTAAAACAGAAGTAAAACCAGAAAGAGTAATATTTTTATAGGAGTGATCTTTTATGAATGATAAAAAATATGTAGAAGAGTTTTGCAACAAATGTGAAAACAGATTAAATGATAAAGATTTATGCAATATAAGAATCAATATTAATGGAAATGCAAATTGTGTAAACTATAAAAAAAAATCAATAATATTAAACAAATGGAATTATGAAAAACATAAATACGAAAAATATCGTGTACCGAATGAGTGGAATGTAAAAATATATGCTGATAACATGGAAGAAATAATAAATTGTGCACATTGCGGTAAAAAGGTTAAAGCTGGAGATAGTTATACATCTTATGAAATACATAATGAAATTGGTATAGGCTACGGAGTTTGTGAAAAATGCTTTAATATTGAAATGCTAAGAAAAAATAAATATAAGGGGGAATAAAAAAGTGGTTAAAGAAGTTGGAACAATGAAAGATGATAAATTCACATTTTTGAATTTAAGTTTTTCGGGAAATGTTAATAATGGAGAAGTAGAAATAGATGTAGATTTAGATAAAAGAATTATTAAATCAGAACAAACAGGAGAATTAAGAACATTAATAAGTCAATTCCTAAAAGGTTTAAATAAGATAATGGAAAAAAACAAGTAGGAGAATGAAATGTCAAATATATACGATATGTCAGGAAAAAAGAAGGTAATATTTACAGAAGAGCCTAAAACAAATATCACATATAAAGAAATTATGAAAATAATAATAGAACATGCTACAGAAGAAGGATGTCATCAAATATTTTGTGATGGTGGTGTAAATATGTGCCCGTCAGATATATTCGGACCAGAAAAAGTAGACAAACAAAAAGAAGAGGATATTTGTAACTATGAAAGTATAGGTTGTACAAAATGTTGGACTAATGCTATAGAAAATATTAGAAAGGGGAAATTTTAAAATGGCAAAATGGTGTAATTATTTTGGTTGTTGGTGTAACGATGTAGAAGAGATAATACCAGAAGAAGGCATAAATTGTAATTTAAGATGTAATAAATGTGAAAATATGGAGGAAATAAAGCCGGAAAGGTAGGAAAATATGAAAAGTAAAAATAGATTTTTTACAAAAATATATAAATACATAAAAAATCAAGATTTTACGAAATTACAAAATTTTATTGTAAAAGAATCTAATAAAAACAATAAAAAAATAAGTAATTTAAAAAATTTTTACGATAAGAATAATTGGCAACAATATTCTACTTATAAAAAAATCGAAAAAATAGAAATAATCAATAAAAACGATATTGATAAATGGAATATTGAAGAGTTAAAAGAAATGTATTTATTATTGCAAGATGTTTGTTTAAAAGCGGGAGATTTATTAATAAAATATCAAAAACAATTAACATTAAGTGATATAACAATAGATAAAAGAAACGAATCATTAGTTGAAATGTGTAATAATAACATCAAAAAGAATAAAATAATAGATTTAATGGCGGAGCAGTTAGCAGGTTTAGCAATATTTGATAATGATATAGAAAATGCCTTAATTTTAGGCGATAAAGAAGAAGTTAAAAAATATTATGAAAGGAAAGCGGCAAATGAAGAAAAATAGAAAACAAAATTTAAAAGAAGTTGCATATTTAGAGGAAATAAACAAAGAAAGAATAAAAATAAATGAAAAATTGAACAATACTCTAACAGATTTAGTAAGAAAAGGCGAAAAATTAGAAAACTACGAAATATGGGCTAATAAAAAGTGCGATATTTTTATACAACCTGTATTTATTATAAAAAAATATGCTAAGGATTTAGAAAATGAAGGTTTTGACAAAGATACAGCTTATGTAATAATAAAAATAGATCCAGAAGCGGGAGAAATAGAAAATGAAACAAATTAAGTATGAAGATGTAACAATATCAGACATACAAACAATATATAAAACAGGTTATATAACAGAAATTACATTTGACGCAGATAGTAAAACAATAAGCCTAAAAGAAGATGAATATTTAGCAATAAAAGAAGTATTTGATAATTTAATAAATGCAGTACAAAAAGTTGCAGAAGCAGTATGCGAAGTAGGCAAAAAAATGGCAGAATCTTTAAGTTTAATTTTTCAAAATCTTAGTAATAAGAAATTAACAAAGAAAAAGTTTATAAAATTGCTTAGAAGTGAAGGAATAGACAGAAATACAATAAATGAAATTGTAAAAGGCAATAAAGAGCCTTATACATATATGAGATACTATAGAACATTATTGAATCTCAAAAGATGAAAGGAGTAACGCTATGTATGAAAAATGCGATATAGAAGAAATGTTAAAAGGTTATTTAGTAAGTAAATCACAATTAGAAGAGTTAGAAAATAAAATTGCTAAAAACAAAGTGCTATTAAAATACAATGGTAAGAAATATAAAGAAAGTGAAGAAGAGGTAATAGAAGGAATGGCGTTAAGTTCGCCTACTATATCAGATATGCCGAAGCGGAAATACAAATAAAATAAATAAGCCAACAGAAAATATAGCATTGTCATACAAAGATAAATTAACATATATCAATAAAGCAGATAAAATATCATTGATGAATGAAAACGCAATAAATGAAGAAAAAGCAGAGCCATTACGTGATTTAGTGGGAAAAGTTGATAGAATGTTAAGAGCTTTAAACAATGAACAAAAATTAATAGTAAAAACTTACTATATGTACGAGCCTAAGTGGAATTATGTATCAAGAACATATTTAGACGTATACAATGAGCCAAGAACGGTAGGACAATTAAAAAATATAAGAGATACAGCAATAGGAATAATGCTAAAAGTAATAAATATATAAAAAATTCAAAAATTGGTCAAAAATTGGTCGGAAATTTGCTTTTTTTTAAAATTATTTTATAGTATAATTATAATTGGAGAAAGTTTAATAACAACTATTCTCTACTAAAAGGATATTCCCCTTTTATTTTAGCCAGTGAACGAGCTTTATTTTATAAGGCTCGTTTTTTGGTGCTTTTAATTAATTTAGTGAAGTTTTTAAATAATGTAATACCAATTCTTTAGAAATTCCATAAGAAAGCTCCTATTTAATAAATTAAGTATGTTTTTCAGATAAACCTCCTGTAAAAATATAGATAAAAAACAATTTAGTTTCTTCACAAATTAATTATTGCAAAAGCGAGGTAGTAGCCAATGAAAGAGTACAAAAGTAGAATGTGTCCGAACTGTATAAACAAAGTATGTAGAAATAATATAGTTACTGTTATAAAAGGGGCAATAACTATAACAAAATGTAATGATTATATAGCAAGGAAAACAGATAATAAGAAATATTTAGACAAATATATAAACGAAATAAAACTAAGGGGAATAACAAGAAATGATAGTTAAAATGTGTGCAAAATGTAAGAAGATAATTGAATATCCTAATAGATACTGTAGTGTATGCCAAGAAAAAGTAGATAAAGAAATAGAAGAAAGGCAGAAAAAATATAATTATAGATATGATAAGAAACGAGATCCTAAGTTGGTTAAGTTTCGTAAAAGTAAAGAATGGTTACAATTAAAAGAAAAGTATTTACAAGATTTGCAGCATAAATACGGAGATGTAAAGTATTCGTATAGATGTGAAGACTGTATAGAAGAAAACAAAAAAGATCCTACTTATGAAATACAATTAGCAGAAGAAGTACACCATTTAGAATTTATAGAAACACCAGAAGGTTGGAAAAGAAGACTAGACTATTATAACTTACGTGCATTATGTCATGCACACCATGACAAAAGACATAAACGTTTTCAAAAGAGAGAAAGGGGGAATAGAAATGCAAGAAGCTGATAACGAAACAAAATTATCAAGGGAGCAGTTAATACAAACATTTAAAGAGGCTAAACAAAATAATCAATGTGTATGTGTTGAAGTAACAATACCACGGACAAGATGATACAGAATACATAATAAATAAGCATGCAAGTATTGATAATAAATTGAATTATTATTTGAATACATACAATGATAAGCTAGAACATAACCGCAATAATGATTTTAAGATAGTAAGTGTATATGCTATTGATTTTACTTTAAAATAAAATAATAAAATAA
>JAFTFU010000193.1 GCA_017458285.1 Clostridia bacterium
AGTAATTTTGCATATTAAATGTATTTTCATGAAAAAAATGTCAAAAATGTTATTCAGAATAATCATCTTTTATTTCGTATTTTCGCAAATATAGTGTTCTATTTTGCAATTTAAGCTTTTTATAACTTGCTAAATAGAATTAGACATTTTCTAGCAATGTAACTATAAGTGGCAAAATCGAAACAAAATGTTAAAATTAAAAATATTCTATATTAACTTACTTAAACTTTTATTTAAAAAAGTATGTAAAATTTTTTAATACACAAAGCGTGGATAAAACCATTTTCAGGTAATTATCCACGCTTTATTTTCTTGGTTAAAAATCTATAAATTTTATAATCTTATAAATTCTTATAAATTTCTATAACGCTCTATAAATTATTATAAATTTCTATAAAATTTTGTAACTTTTTAATTTTTCAATTATTTCATAGCTTCTTCAACAGCTACTGCAACGGCAACTGTAGCACCAACCATTGGGTTGTTACCCATACCGATTAATCCCATCATTTCAACGTGAGCTGGAACTGATGAGCTTCCTGCAAATTGTGCATCTGAGTGCATTCTTCCCATTGTATCAGTCATACCATATGAAGCTGGACCAGCAGCCATGTTATCTGGGTGTAGTGTTCTACCTGTTCCACCACCAGAAGCAACTGAGAAATATTTTTTACCCATTTCTATACATTCTTTTTTGTATGTACCTGCAACTGGATGTTGGAATCTTGTAGGGTTTGTAGAGTTACCTGTAATTGAAACATCTACTCCTTCCATATGCATTATGGCTACACCTTCTCTAACATCATTTGCACCATAGCATCTAACTTTACTTCTTTCTCCGTCTGAATATGCAATTTCTTCAACTACATTTACTTTTCCTGTGAAGAAATCGAAGTCTGTTTTTACATATGTAAATCCGTTAATTCTTGATATTACTTGTGCAGCATCTTTTCCTAAACCATTTAAAATTACTCTTAATGGTTCTTTTCTAACTTTGTTAGCTGATTTTGCAATTCCGATTGCTCCTTCAGCTGCTGCAAAACTTTCATGTCCTGCTAAGAATGCAAAACATTTTGTTTCTTCTGATAATAACATTGAACCTAAGTTTCCATGTCCTAATCCTACTTTTCTGTCATCTGCAACAGAACCTGGTATACAAAATGCTTGTAAGCCTTCTCCAATTGCTTTTGCTGCGTCAGCTGCTTTTGTACATCCTTGTTTGATCGCAATTGCAGCTCCTAAAGTATATGCCCATGCTGCATTTTCAAAACAAATTGGTTGAACTCCTTTTACTATTTCATATGGATTAAATCCTTTTTCTTTACAAATTTCTAATGCTTCTTCAAAATCTTTTATTCCGTATTTTTCCATTACTGGTTTTATTTGATCTATTCTTCTTTCATAACTTTCAAATGTTACTGCCATTTTTATTCCTCCTTATTTTTTATATGGTAACTTTTATTTTTTGTAAAATTTTCATAAATTATTTTAAATTAACTCCTTTTCATGAAAATTTTTATTTACTCTTTTATTATTGTTTTCTTGGGTCTATTTTCTTAACTGCTTCATCAAATCTTCCGTATTTTCCAGAAGCTTTTTCGATTGCTTCCATTGGGTCGATTCCTTTTTTGATGTTATCCATCATTTTTCCAATATGTACATATTTGTAACCAATAATTTGGTCATCTTTGTCTAATCCAAGTTCTACTATGTATCCTTCTGCAAGATTTAAATATCTTGGACCTTTTAATGTACTTGAGTAAATAGTACCAACTTGACTTGTGTGTCCTTTCCCTAAGTCTTCAAGTCCTGCTCCTACTGGAAGTCCTCCTTCTGAGAATGCAGTTTGAGTTCTACCATATACTATTTGTAAAAATAGTTCTCTCATAGCAGTGTTTATAGCATCACATACTAAGTCTGTATTTAACGCTTCTAATATTGTCTTTCCTGTTAAAATTTCTCCTGCCATAGCAGCTGAGTGTGTCATTCCTGAGCATCCGACTGTTTCAATTAATGCTTCTTGAATTATACCATCCTTTACATTTAATGTTAATTTACATGCTCCTTGTTGAGGTGCACACCAACCTATACCATGTGTTAATCCAGATATGTCTTTAATTTCTTTTGCTTTTACCCATTTTCCTTCTTCTGGAATTGGTGCTGGACCATGGTCTACACCTTTTGCTACTACACACATTTCTTCTAACTCTTTTGAATAAATCATTTTTATTACTCCTTTCATTTCTTTAAAATATATTTTATTTTTTACTTTCTATATAAAATTTGATTTGTAGTTGTTTTATTATCCTTACTTGCTACATATTCTGCATTTTGTATGCTTTCATATCCTGCTGTTTCGTAGTCTACAATATTTTTTATATTCTTTATATAAATTCCTGCTTCATATTCATCTTCTGGATTTAATATATCAGGATTTTGAAAATATCTTTGTAAGACTTTTCTTTCGTCTCTATTGCAGCTATCCATGCCTTGTTTTAAATATTTATACTTCCAAATAATATGTCTTTCATCATTATTATATTCTTGACTTGGCAAAATATCATAATTATATTCAACCTTAAACTTTACTCCTTCAATACTAATTGTAATATTACTCCAAGGTTTATTTCCCTCTTGTTTAAATTCTTCTCTAAGGCTTTTTATAGAATTGTATAATAGTTCTACAATTTTAGAATATTCTTCTTCGTCAATATTAAATTTAGCTGGAATTTGGTAAACATTTATAGGTTTTCTTTTTAAAATACCTTTTGGGATGTAGTAGAAAAATAGTTCCCCTGTTTGCAAAGCTCCTAATCTTTCTACTACAGATGCATATAAATAAAACTTATCCCATTTTTCTGGTATCATATAATATAGTTTTCTTTGGATATCTTCATACATTTCTCTGATTTTTTGCGTATGTTTTAACATTTTTTCCCCTTTGAATTTCTACTATTCTTTTACTAATAAACTTTCTCCGGTCATTTCTTCAGGTTTTTCTATATTTAATAGTTCTAATAATGTTGGCGCTAAGTCAGCTAGTTTTCCAGAGTTTATTTTTAATTCTGGATTGTTACTTACAAGTATTAATGGTACAGGATTTGTTGTATGAGCTGTATGTGGCTCTCCTGTTTTGTAATCTATCATTTGTTCTGCATTTCCATGGTCAGCTGTTATAATCATTTTTCCATCTTTTGCAAGTATAGCTTCTACTACTCTTTCTACACATTTATCAATTGTTTCTATAGCTGAAATTGCTGCTGTTAAACTTCCTGTATGACCTACCATGTCTGGATTTGCAAAGTTTAGTATTATGCAGTCATATTTGTCAGCTTCTATTGCTTCTACTACTTTATCTGTTACTTCGTTTGCACTCATTTCTGGTTTTAAATCATATGTTTCAACTTTTGGCGAAGGTACTAATATTCTGTCTTCTCCAGGATATTGTTTTTCTTCTCCTCCGTTGAAGAAAAATGTTACGTGAGCATATTTTTCTGTTTCTGCTATTCTTAACTGTGTTAAATTATTTTTTGAAATTACTTCTCCAAATGTATTTTTTAATGCAACTTTTTTGAATGCAATATTTACATATGGAAGTAATGTTTCATCATAATTTGTAAATGTTACAAAATATAAATCTAATTTTTTAGTTTCGAATTCAGAAAATTCTGGATCTACTAATGTTCTTGTTAACTCTCTTGCTCTGTCTGGTCTAAAGTTAAAGAATATTACTGAATCATGCTCTCCAATTGTTGCTACTGGTTGTTCTCCATTGCAAATTAATGTTGGTTCTACAAATTCATCAAATACTTCTTTTTGATATGAGTCTTCTATTGCTTTTACTGCTGAGCCTGCTTTATTTCCTATTCCATTTACTAAAGCATCATATGTTTTCTTAACTCTTTCCCATCTTTTGTCTCTATCCATGCTGTAAAATCTTCCTGAAAGACTGGCAATTTTTCCGATGCCTTTTTCTCTCATTTTTTCTTCTAATTCTGATACATATCCGTCAGCAGATGCTGGTGGTGTATCTCTACCGTCTAAGAAACAGTGTACAAATACATCTTCAAAATCTCTTCTTTTTGCCATTTCTAATAATCCATATAAATGTCTGTTGTGGCTATGCACTCCTCCGTCTGATACTAATCCCATGATGTGTAATTTTGAATTGTATTTTTTGCAATTTTCGATTGCTTCAATAAATTCTGGAATGCTAAAGAAATCTCCATCTTCTATTGATTTTGTTATTCTTGTCAACTCTTGATATACAATTCTTCCAGCTCCTATATTTGTATGCCCTACTTCTGAGTTTCCCATTTGTCCTTCTGGTAAACCTACGTGCATTCCGCTTGTATATCCTATTGCTGTTGGATATTTTTTCATTAGTTTGTCTATATTAGGTGTATTAGCTTGTTTTACTGCATTTCCATCTTCGTTTTCGTTTATACCAAATCCATCTAATATCATTAGCATTACTGGTTTTTTACTCATTTTGCAATCTTCCTTTCTTTATTGCTATTTGTTATAATTTACTATTTTAGCAAATTCATCTGGTTTTAAACTTGCTCCTCCAACTAGACCGCCGTCTATGTCAGACATTTCAAATAGTTCTTTAGCGTTTGTTGATTTTACACTTCCGCCATATTGTATTATAACTCTTTCTGCTACGTTTTGTCCATATATTTCGACAATTTTTTCTCTAATTTGTTTAACTGCTTCATTTGCATCTTCTTTTGTTGCTGTTTTTCCTGTTCCAATTGCCCATATTGGCTCATATGCAATTATAACTTTTTCTACTTGATTAGCCTCTAAACCAGATATTGCTTTTTCAGTTTGGCTTGTTATTACTTTTGTAGCTTCTCCATTTTCTCTTTGTTCTAATGTTTCACCAACACATACTATTGGATTTAATCCTACTTCTAATGCTTTTTTTAATTTTTTGTTTACTGTTTCGTCTGTTTCGGCAAAATATTGTCTTCTTTCAGAATGTCCAATTATTACATATTCTACACCAACTGATTTTAACATTTCAGCTGATATTTCTCCTGTATATGCTCCTGTTGTTTCCCAATGCATATTTTGTGCTCCGATTTTTATGTTTGTTCCTTGTGCATTTAATATACTATAGAATATGTCTGTGTATGGTACACATAGTACTACCTCGTTTTGAGTGTCTTTTACTTGTTTTTCTAAGTTTTGAATAAATTCTATTGCTTCGTTTGGAAGCATGTTCATTTTCCAGTTTCCTGCTATTACTTTTCTACGCATATATTTCTTCTCCCTTCTTTTCTAATATGCTTTTTAGCACTTCTAACAATTTAATTTCAGATTCTTCATCATAATTATTTTCAAATATATAATCAAATTTATTTCTAATTTGTTCATCTGATTCAAATATATTTTTTTGATTAATTATTTCTTTTAATCTTTTTTCTTCAACTTCTTTAGATAAATTTCTATTTTTTAGTTCTTTTTTTGCTCTTTCAATATCGTTTGGGATCATATAAATTGCAAATAGCTCTTCTTTAATATTTTTTTTGAAATTTTCAATTGCTTCATAATGTAATTCTGTCACTTGATTAACTTTTCTTTCTATATCTTGTTTTATATATGCATAATATTCACCTAAAAATTCAAAATCTGCCACTATTTCACCTTTATTTTTTAATTCAAAAAATTCTTTTTGAGTTACAAAGTGTTTATCAATTCCCTCTATTTCGTTTTCTCTTTTTTTTCTTGTTGTCACAATTATAAGATTTTTAAAATTTAATTTATCTATAATTTCATTTTTAAAAAAAGATTTTCCTACACCAGTTATTCCCGATAATGTTACTATCATTTTTGTTCCTTTCATGTCAATGTACCTTATTTATTTTTTGTGTATTTTAAATTACTATTTTATAACCTGTTCTTTTTCTGGATTAGGCTTAATAACTGCTCTAACATTTTCAAATATGCTAGAATAATCTCCTTCTTTTGGAAATTTGGTTTCTCCTTTTTGTATCATTTCAAAAACCTCTTCAGAAGGTAACCAAATAACTTCAGACACTTCACTATCTTGTTTTTTTATGTCCTTAACTTGCTCAGCAGTAAGCTTGGTACAAAAGAAACTTATATGGAAGTTTCTGGTCTTATCTCCACTTTTAAATCTTAACGGAAGTGGTTTATCTGATACTTTCCTTAATTTTTCCCCAACTTCTCTATGATCTAGGCCTAATTCTTCATGTAATTCTCTAATCATTGCGTGAAATGGAATCTCCAAATTGTCTATATGTCCAGAACACAAGTCAAATGCTCCAGGAGTTAGTCCTTTGTTTACTCTTCTTTCCATTAAAATTTCTCCATTTTCATTTATAACAAAGCATGTTACTCCCTTTAGCCATTTTTCTTCAGAGACTTGTTGATTTTCTTTTTTAGCCTGCATAATACCTTTTGGTCTTCCTTTTTCATTGTATACTATATAGAATTTTAAATTTGTTTTTATTTTTTTTATTCCTCTTATTGCACGTTGTTTGTTTTTCAATTAGTTCATCTCCAAAATTATAATTATATATTAAACTTTTATTTATCTAATAAACATTCTATTCCTGGTAATTTCTTTCCTTCTAAGAATTCAAGTGAAGCTCCTCCACCTGTTGAAATATGAGTCATTTTGTCTGCTAATCCTGCTTTTTCAACTGCTGCAGCTGAATCTCCTCCACCAATTATAGTTGTTGCATTATCTAATTTTGCTAAAGCTTTAGCTATCGAGTTTGTTCCTATAGCAAATTGTTCAAATTCGAATAATCCTAAAGGTCCATTCCAAATTACAGTTTTTGCATCTTGTAATTCGTTTATAAACATTTCTATAGTTTTTTCTCCAATGTCAAATCCTTCCCATTCATCTGGAATTTCTGTCCATGCAACAGTTTTACTTTCTGTGTCTGGTTTGAATTCTTTTCCAACTTTTGTATCGATAGGTAACATTAATTTAACGCCTTTTTGTTTTGCTTTTTCCATTGCAGCTATTGCTAAATCTGTTTTTTCAGGTTCACATAGTGAATTTCCTACATTGTAACCTTGTGCCTTAAAGAATGTATATGCCATTCCTCCACCAATTATTAATTTATCAACTTTTTCTAGTAAGCTGTCAATTACACCTATTTTGTCAGAAACTTTTGCTCCTCCTAGTATTGCTACAAATGGTCTTTCTGGATTTGATATTGCATTTCCTAAAAATTCTAATTCTTTTTCTATTAAAAATCCAGATACGGCTGGTAAATATGCAGCAACTCCTGCTGTTGAACTGTGTGCTCTGTGAGCTGCACCAAAAGCGTCGTTTACAAATATTTCGCAGTCTTGAGCTAATTCTTTAGCAAACTCTGCATCATTGTCTGTTTCTTCTTTATGAAATCTTACATTTTCAAGAAGCATTACTTCTCCCTCTTTTAAATTTGCTTTTTTTAATTTTGTATCTTCTCCTATAACATCTTTTGCCATTATAACTTCTTGTCCTAATTGTTTTGATAATTCTTTAGCAACTGGTGCTAATGAGAATTCTGGTTTTACTTCTCCTTTCGGTCTTCCTAAATGTGATGCTAATACTACTTTACAATTGTTCTCTAATAGATATTTTATTGTTGGAAGTGCTGCAACTATTCTTCTGTTGTCTGTTATATTTTGGTTTTCGTCCATTGGTACGTTGAAGTCGCATCTAACAAATACTTTCTTTCCTTTTAAATCTATGTCTTTTATTGTTTTTTTGTTCATTTTTTAAATTCATCCTTTCTTATATAGCAAATATTTAAGCAGACTTATAATTTATATTCAAATTATTATAGTCTGCTTATACTTTTCCATTAAGTTTTATAGACTGCTTTTGCAATTCTTTAAAATCTTATTTATGGTCTACTGTTGACATGTAACATGCTAAGTCAACTAATTTATTTGAATATCCCCATTCGTTGTCATACCAAGCAACTAATTTTACGAATGTATCTGTTAACATTATTCCTGCTGTACTATCAAATATTGATGTATGTGTATCTCCTAAGAAGTCTGACGATACTACAGGTTCATCTGTATATTCTACAATTCCTTTTAATTCGTTTTCTGAAGCTTTTTTAACTGCTGCGCAGATTTCTTCATATGTTGCTGGTTTTTCTAAGTTACAAGTTAAATCAACTACTGAAACATCTACTGTTGGAACTCTAAATGACATACCTGTTAATTTTCCATTTAATTCTGGAATTACTTTTCCTACAGCTTTTGCAGCTCCTGTTGATGATGGTATTATGTTTGCAGCTGCTGCACGTCCACCTCTCCAGTCTTTTTTAGATGCTCCGTCTACTGTTTTTTGTGTAGCTGTTGTTGCATGTACTGTTGTCATTAATCCATCTTTTATTCCAAAGTTGTCATGTATTATTTTTGCAAGTGGTGCTAAACAGTTTGTTGTGCATGAAGCGTTTGATACAACATTCATATCTATTGTATATGATGTGTTGTTTACTCCCATTACAAACATTGGTGCATCTTGTGATGGTGCACTTATTACTACTTTTTTTGCTCCTCCAGCTAAATGTGCTGATGCTTTTTCAACTGTTGTGAATACTCCTGAACATTCTAATACGTATTCTACTCCTAATTCTCCCCATGGAATGTTTTTTGGTTCCATTTCATTAAATACTTTTATTTCTTTTCCATTTACACTTAGGTTTCCATTTTTTTCTTCTACTGTTCCTGGAAATCTTCCATGTGCTGTATCATATTTTACCATATATGCCATGTAGTCTGCTGTTATGAATGGGTCGTTTATTGCTACTACTTCTACCTCCTCTTTTCCTAATGCTGCTTGGAATGATAATTTTCCAATTCTTCCAAATCCGTTAATTCCAATTTTTATTGACATATCTTTTTCCTCCTTTTGATAATTGTTAACTTTTTACACAATTACCATATTTTTTATTTATTTTTTACCATTTTTGGCATTTTTATTCTATAACAAAAAAGAATACTTTGCAAGTATTCTTTGTATTTTTATTGATTTTTTTCAATTTTTTGTTTTTTACACTAACAAAAATTTTTATTTCAAAGTCATCTTTCTTCGGCTTCTCTCTGCTTTTTTAAAATTTCTTCTATTTTTTGAATAGTAAATCCACATTTTAACATCAAGTTTTTTAATCGCTCTTCATTCAATTCATTTTTCCAGAACTCCTTATACGTTTGTAAAAACATATTACCAACATCACCATATGGATCGAACGCATCAGGTAATTTGTCACATTCTTCATAGTAAGGCATTAAATCTCTAATTAAGAGATCTATATTTTGATATTTATTTCCATAAACTCTTTCTCTTAATTTTACTATATTTGAATATCTCTCCACAATATCTTCATTAATCTTAATGCAACACTTTATTACAAATGATTCTTCTTCATTTGTCAAATCTGTATTTATATTATCTACAAACCTTTTTAACTGCATTGTTCTATTAAAACTTCTTGTCTCCAATTGATCCATTTTAACTATTGGATTACTCACTTTTTTCCAAAGACTTTCATATTCTTTTTTTGCACTATTAAGATTGTCACTTAAAAGAATTAATTTTGAATTTCCCGTGCTTTTTACTTTTGGAACATATTGCTTTTGTTGATTTTTCTTATTTTCATCCATATCTATTTCCTCCAATCTTTTAGTTGACAATTAAAAAACTCATCTATAGCTTTTATCTCAATTTATATTCACATTAATATTTTTATAACTGGTAATAATTTTATTACAAACTTATATGATTTTCAAGTGTTTATTTATATATTTTTTTAATTTATGCCTTGATACAAAAAGTTTTTTATATTTTTTACATCTTAATAAGGAACTTCTCCTAATTGGCTTTTTCTATGTGCATATATCTATTAATTAAAATTAAAACTCCCCAAAATAAAAACCCAACTTTTATCAAGCTAGGTTTTTATTTTTAACTTGCAATTTAAGCAAGATTTAATTTGAATGTTTATGTTTGCAATTTGTTCCTTTAAAACTTTTTTAAAGTTTTATTTCATCATATTTTTTAATTTGAAATATCTAATTGCAAATATTCCACCAACTGCTACTACAGAAATCATAGCAATTGTAAATCCATTAACACCTGTTTTTGGTATATCTTTTGTAGCTACTGTGCTGTCAGCTACTGGTTGTACTTTTACATTGTTAGACCATTTTGCATATAATGTTATGTCTCCAGTTCTATCTTTTATATTTGTTATTTTCTTTGTAAAGTTTGCATCTTCATACCAACCTTCAAAAGTATATCCAGTATATTTTGCGTCTTTAAATGTTATTTCATCTGTTGATACATAAGTATCTGGATTTTCTGCATCGTTTGTTCCACCATTTAAAACATAATTTATTTTATATTTTGTAGGTGTCCAAACAGCTTCTAAATCTGTATTTTCTGTGATTGGTGTTGCAAAATCGAATTCAGTATTTGTACCTTTCTTTTCCCATCTTACAAAATCATATCCTGTTTTTGTTGGAGTTGTTGGTTTTGTTGCGTTTTCACGATATCTTACTGTTTGATTATCTAAATCACCTTTATTTACTTCTGTTCCACCATTTGGTTCAAAAGTTACTGTATAGTCTAATTTATCATAATATAATTTTAAAACTAAACTTCCGTCTTCTGCTACTGTTCCAGTTGCTTTTCTTGTTGCTATTGTTGTATTTTCTTTGTATCCAGCATAATTTCTTTGTGTTGCTGTTACATTTTGTCCTGTTGTTCCTGTTTGATCAACTGTATCTATTAATTCATATTTTCCTTTTGTTGTTTCTGTATAATATTCAACTTTGTATGGTATATCTTTTTTAGCTTCCCATTTTGCATATATTTTTACATCACCAGTTCTTCCATCAGCTATTTGAGTTATTGGTTTTGTAAAGTTTTCGTCTTCGTACCAACCTTTAAAGTCATATCCAGCTTTAGTTGGAGATTTAAAGTTAATTGGTTCGTCTTCCACTGTATATTCAGCAGGATTACTTGAATCGTTTGTTCCTCCATTTAAAACATATTCAATTTTATATTTAATTGGGTTCCAAACTGCTTCTAAATCTGTATCAACTGTAATTGGTGTGCTAAAATTAAATGCAGTCGTTGTTCCTTTCTTTTGCCATCTTACAAAGTTATATCCTGCTCTTGTTGGATCTGCTGGTTTTGTTGCAGTTCCGCTTACAGCTAATTTTTGGTCATCTAAATCACCTGCTGTAGCTGCTGTTCCACCTTTTGCATCAAATGTTACTTTTACATTTGAGTATTTAAAAATTATCTCATAATTCGAATTGATATTTGTTAATCCATATGTATATATTATTTTTCCATTTTTTGTTGCACTTATCGCTTGCTCTGTAACATCTGTTTTTGCTCCCGTTTTAGTATCTATTAATGTAATACTTTCTAAATAATAATCTGTATTAGGGCTAGAAGTTGCAGTTACACTTCCATCATCTTTTATTTGAGTAAATGTAGTGCCTTCAGTTCCATCGCCAGATTTTCCAGTTGCGTCTCCGTTTATCGCTTTAATTTCTACTTTATGATATATTTGCACTGCATCTGTATACACTATTGATGAACCAGCTGTTAAACTATCAAAAGTAAAAGTTAAATTTGTCTTTGATTGCGTTGGTAATATATATACATTATCTTCAACTTTGTCTACTTCACCTTTATCATCTACACCTGTATTTCCGTTGTATGTTGTATAGAAATATGTTCCATTACTTTGTGTTTTATATCTAACGTCATGTTCTTCTGCGCCTTGAGTTATATAATTTTTCAAATCTTGCTTTATAAATACATTGCTTTGATTTGCTGTAAATCCTCCAACAAAAATTCCTTGATTTAAATCAATATCAATTAAATTCATTACTCCATGTACTTCTACTTCTTGTCCCGCATCATTTAATATTCTATTTTCCGTTTCCACGCTAACTTTAAAATTAGGTTGTACACTATCCTTATTCGAAATATTAGCAACATGTATGTGTGGATTAACTTTTCTTGTATCTTCTGATCCCACATATGCATATACTATTGGATTATTTTCTGGAGTTTCGTCTCCTTTAATTGTAATACTTTTTACAGTTATTTCAAAATTAAATTCACTTTCTCCATACTTAATAGCTTTAGGATATAAAACTTTAAAAAGTCCATTTGTTCCATTTTCATAAGTTTTTTCTCCATCTTCCTTTTTATAGTCCAATTGAATTCCAAAAGACTTAACTCCACCACTATCAACAAAGTAATATCCTTTTTTGTTATTAGCACTATATATAGTTTCCGTTTCACCGTTAGATACAATTGAATTTTCCACAAGTTTTCCATAAGTTGTTACTGTTTTTGCAATATAATCGCTTTCAATGTAGGTATTTCCGTCTAAAACAGAAGCAATTTCTCCTACGCTTGTTCCACCTGTTCTATCCCATGAAGCCGCAAATGAATAGTTAGTGAACAAAAGAATTAAAAGCATAGCTATTGCAAAAGCTTTTTTCTTAATACTTTTTGTATGTTTCATATTTAAAATTCCTCCTTAGTTTTATTAAATAAATTTACACTTCTTCATACTATATTTAAACATATTTTTCACCTTTTGTAAACTAATCCTCACATCTCAAAAACGCCAAAAAACATTGACATTTCAGCATTTTTGACATTTGTTTCTTTTTTATGACATTTACATTACAATAATGTTACGCGCTTTTCAGTTATTTTCTACTTTCATGACATGTAAAATATATAATTTGAAATTCTTTTGAAGCCTTATGTATCAAATCTAATGCATTTTCAATTTTTTCTTTATCTAAGTTTACAAAAGGATCATCAAGTATTAAAAATGGTTTTTCATCTTTAAATATTGAATCTATAAGCGAAAATCTTGTGCAAATTCCTATCAAGTCTTTGTTACCTGCACTAAAAAATTCCATCTGTTTTTTCTCTCCGTCCACTTCTACTTTAGTGTTAAGATCAATATCGATATTTATATTTTTTAAATCTTCATTATTTGTAAGTAAATCAAGATATTTATTTAAGTTCTCATTTATACTTCCAAGATATGAGTTAGAAAGTTTTTCTTTTGTTTTTTCAAACATTTCCAAAGTTAAATCTATTATTCGTTTTTTGTACGTTAAATTATCCAAACTTGAATTTAAACTTTCTATTTCTTCTACTATATCAGATTTTTGTTCTATCACATTTAGAAAACTTTCCATTTGTCTTTGAATCATAATTATATTTTGCATAAGCACTTCTTCACTTGATTTTGCTGCATTTAATTTTCCTTGACATTCTTCTAGCGTTTCTTGAACTGCTTGTTTTTGGGTTAAATTTTGAACATCATATTTTTGCATGAAGTTTTGTTTTGCTTTTAAAATATTTTTATATCTTTCGTCTATATCTTGTTTATTTTTTACTCCAAATTTTATAAATTCAATATTTTTTCTATAATCTAATTGTTCTTTAAAAAACTTATGTAAAAAATTTTCTATATCTTGTTTTTTGTATTGATATCCTTTTTCAATTTCAAGTCTTGTTTGTATTTTATTTTTAAATTCTAAAAATTTATTTTGAATTTCGTATAAATTTTCATATATCAATTCTTCATTAAATTCTGGTACGTATTCACTTATAAAAGCTTGTAATTTGTTTTGTGTTTCTTGCAAAGTTTCTATTTTGTAATTTAATTTACTTTTTTCTTCTTCTATTTCTTTTTCTAATTTCTTTTTTTCTTTGATTTTTTTAGATATGATATATCTTACAATTAATGACAACACTGCAAAAACAATTACTGCAATTCCAGCAGCTTTGTTTTTTATAAATATTGTTAGCAAAATTCCAGCAATATTTAAAATCATCTCAAATATAAAATTTACTTTTTTATTCGATAATTCTTTATATCTTGCTTCTTTTATTTCTATTGATCTTTTTATAGATTCTGTTTCTTCTTTAACAGTTTTATGTTGTTGATATAAGTTCATATTATTTTCTAATTTGCCGTCTGTTAAAGTGCTGTATTTATATAGATTTTTAATTTCTTGTTCTATTTCAATTAATTTATTATTTTCGATTTGAAGATTTTGTATTAATACTTCAATACTGTTTATTTCTTCAGTTGTTGGAACTCCGCAAATAAAGAAGCTATCAATTTGTTGTTTTATTTCTTTAGTTTCCGCCTCTTCTTGTAATAAAGCATTGTATTGGTTTAATATTTCTTGTTTTAATTTTTGTTCATTTATAATTTGTATTTTGTTTTCAATTTTTCCAATCTCGCTTTTTATTTTTTCTAATTCTTGCATTTTACTAATATTTTGCTTTTTATATTCTTCGTATATTTGCTCAGTTTTTTCAAAGTTTTCTAAGCTTTTTTCAAGTTCTTTTAAATTTACTTCTATTGTTTTTTTATTCTTTTTTAGTTCGTCACTTTTTTTGGTTAATTTATTTGTTGCTTCTTCATATTTGTTCATATCATCTTGAAGATTGTCCAAATTTGTTAATTTTGTAGTTAAGCTATTGCTTATTTCAACTTCTATTGTTTGTTGAGGAATGTATATACTTCTTTCAAAAGATTGTTTATCTAATTTAAATATTTCTTCTCCTATTTTTTCTGAAAAGTCTTGCGATTCTTTATTAGTGCTTAAATCTGTTAATACAAATTTATCTCCTTTTGGTGTATCTCCAAAAAATCTTTCTATTTTGTATTTTTTATTTTGTACTTCTAATTCTAAGTTTCCTCCATATTTTCCATTATTCCATGGTTTGTATTTTTCTCTTTCTGATAGTTCTTTTTTCCTTGACACTTTTTCAAGTCCATATAGCATCGCTTTTATAAAACTTGCTAGAGTTGTTTTTCCCCAACCATTTTCTTCTTCTATTATATGTAATTGCTCGTTAAATTCAATTTCCTTTTTGCTTATTTTTCCAAAGTTTTCTATATAACATCTTATTAGTTTCACTTTTAGATTTCACCTCCAAAAATTGCTCTAATTCCTGTTAAACAGATTTCACTTTTTTCTTCATCTGTTAGTTCTTGATTTTCTACAGTTCTTATAAATTCGCCTTTTAATGATATATCATTTTTGTATTCTTGATAATTTATTATGACCTTTTTATTGTCTTTCACTTCAAAATAGAAGTATCTATCTTCGTATTTATTTTGTATTTTTTCTATATCGATGTAATCTTCTTCTGTTTTATTTAATTCATAATTTCCAATTAAAGTAATTCTTACCAAATCCTTTTCTGGAATAAACCTTAAACTTTCTTCTATTTTATTTTCAAATTGATTTTGATTTTCTATATCTGAAATATTTATTTCTACATTATGTATCGTTCTGATAGAGTGTTTTATAAATTCTTTTTTTATTAGTTTTCCATCATCTATTTCTAATAAATAAAAGCCTTTTTCTCCACACTCATCAAAACTTCTTCCCTCTAAACATCCTGAGTAGCAATAAATTCCTCTGTTATCTAATTTTCCTTCTTCTCTTTTATGAATGTGCCCTAATGCTAAATAATCTATATTTTTATTTTGTAATTTATTTAAGTATATTATTTCAGATTTATCTTTTGGATTTACCGCTTTATCAATTTGGCCATGCAAGATTACAATATTGTAATCTTCATAATTTAACATTAATTTATCAAATACACTTGGGTCATTTTGATTTAATTCAGTTCCACTAATTGTAATTTTTCCATAATTATATTTTTTCCATTCTTGTTCAAATAATTTTAGGTTTTGTGGCACTTCTTCGTTTTCTAAAAAGTTGTTTAAATCATGGTTTCCTTTTACATATAAAAAGTCTATTTGCTCATTTTCTTTTATAAGATTTATTAAATATCTTTGTGTTCCTTTTAACATGTTTTTTCTTGTGTCATCAAATAAATCTCCTGCAATTATTATGATTTGTACATTTTCTTTTTTGGCATATTCAACCATTGTTTTGAAGTTTTCTAATATTTCATTTTTTCTTTTCTTAGATTTTTCTTTATTTAATTTTGATTCCATTGGCGAATCTAAGTGTATGTCTGCACAATGTATTATTTTCATTTTAATCTCCTAAACAAATTCCTATATCTCTTGCTGTTTTGATTAGTCTATTATCCATTGTTATTTTTCTGATGTTGCTTTCAGCTGTGTTTCCAGATGCTGCTCCTACTTCTTTATTTTCTCCTACAACTTCTTCTAAAGTTGCATATCCATATTCTCCACCTTTATATGTTACTAAAACGTTGAATATTCCTTCTAATGCAAGTTCCATTGCTTTTGCTCCATATTGTGTTGATAAAACTCTATCAAATGATGTTGGTGTTCCTCCTCTTTGAACATATCCTAATACTGTGTTTCTTGCTGGACAACCTGTTAGCTTTTCTATGTCGTTTGCAAGCTTGTCCCCGATTCCACCTAAACGTATATTGTCTAATCCTTTTCCGTCATCTAATACTTTTTTTACAACAATGTCTCCGTCTTTTGGTTTTGCTCCTTCTGATGTTACAAGTATTGTAAAGTTCTTTCCATCTCTTTTTCTTTCTTCTATTTTTTCAATTACTTTATTTATATCATATGGTATTTCTGGAATTAATGCTATGTCTGCACCTCCTGCTATTGCTGATTCTAATGCTATCCAACCTGCATATCTTCCCATTACTTCTAAAACCATTACTCTATGATGTGATTCTGCTGTTGTGTGTAATCTATCAATTGCTTCTGTTGCAACAGATACAGCTGTATTGTATCCAAATGTGGTTTCTGTTGCTGCAACATCATTGTCTATTGTTTTTGGAACTCCTATACAGTTTATTCCTTTTAAAGAGAAGTCTCTACTTGATTTTTGTGTTGCATCTCCTCCTAATGTAAATAAACAATCAAAACCATCTTCTTTTAAGTTTTGTACACATTTATCTGATAAGTCTTGATATTCTACTTCTCCATTTTCTTTTTCTACTTTATAATTAAATACGTTAGTATTATTTGATGTTCCTATTATTGTACCACCTCTGTGTAATAGTCCTGATGCGTTAGTTCTTGAATCTAATCTTATATATTCGTTTTTTAATAGTCCTTTGTATCCCTCAATAAATCCATAACATTCTACTCCATTTGTTTCTGCTGTTTTTACTATTGCTCTTATTACTGCATTTAATCCTGGTGCATCTCCTCCATTTGTTAATATTGCTACTTTTTTTACCATTTGTATTCCTTCCTTTCTTTTATATAAATTTGGTTAAAAGATGTACTTTTATCCTTATTTATTATGCATCATCAAATAAAAAGCTATGCAGTTTTAATAAGATATTAATGTTTTAATATCTTATTTTTACATAGCTTTGATTTTTATATGCCTATTGATAATATTTTATATTGCATAATTCCAGCTGGTGCTTCTACATTAACTACGGCATTTTTAGTTGCTCCTAAAAGTGCTTTTCCTAATGGAGACTCATTAGATATTTTGTTTTCAGCTAAATTTACTTCTGTTGAACCTACAATAGTATAATCTATATCCTCATCAAATTCCACATCATGTAATGTTACTTTGTTTCCAATTTGTACAGTTTTTGTGTCTATTTCTTTTTCATCTATTATTTTTGCATGTCTTAGTTTATTTTCTAATTCAGCTATTTTGTTTTCGTTTTCTGTTTGTGCTGTTTTTGCTTCGTCATATTCAGAATTTTCTGATAAATCTCCAAATCCTAATGCTACTTTTATTCTTTCTGCTATTTCAGCTCTTTTTTCTGTTCTAAGGTATTCAACTTCTTTTTCTAAATTGTTGTATCCTTCTTGTGTTAATATAACTTCAATTTCCTCCATTGTTTTTCCCTCTTTCTTGTAAATTTCTTGTATATATTAAAACATTTATTTGATTTTGTCAAGTACTTTTAAAACATTTTTTATGATTAGTACATTTCTGGCATTGCTTGATGTTCTCCTCCGCAGTTGCATGCTTTTTCTTCTGGCTTATCTGCAACTAAGCTTTCTGTTGTTAATACCATTGAAGCAACTGAAGCTGCATTTTGTATTGCACTTCTTGTAACTTTTGTTGGGTCAACAATTCCTGCTTTTTTCATATCAACATATTGTTCATTTGCTGCATCAAATCCAAATCCTTCGCTTGATTTTTTAACGTTTTCTAATATTACAGCTGGCTCTAAACCTGCATTTCTAGCTATTTGTTTTACAGGTTCTTCTAATGCTCTTAAAACTATTTGTGCTCCAAGTTTTTCTCCTTCTGTTAATTCTTTTACTAATTTTTCAACTCTTGGAATTACATTTACATATGCTGTTCCTCCACCTGCAACAATTCCTTCTTCTACAGCTGCTTTTGTAGCAGATAGTGCATCTTCAATTCTTAATTTCTTTTCTTTCATTTCAACTTCTGTTGCTGCTCCAACTCCAATTACTGCAACTCCTCCAGCTATTTTTGCTAATCTTTCTTGTAGATTTTCTTTATCAAATTCACTCTTTGTTTCTTCAATTTGATTTTTTATTTGTTTTACTCTTTCATCAATTTTTGCCTTGTCTCCTGCACCATCTACAATTATTGTGTTTTCTTTTTGTACTTTTACTTGTTTTGCTCTTCCTAATTGTTCAATTGATGTATCTTTTATTTCTAATCCTAAGTCTGATGTAATTACTTCTCCTCCTGTTAATATTGCAATATCTTCTAACATTGCTTTTCTCTTATCTCCAAATCCTGGTGCTTTTACTGCAACTACATTTAATACTCCTCTTAATTTGTTTAGTATTAATGTTGATAATGCTTCATTTTCGATATCATCACAAATTATTAATAATTTTCCTGATAGTTGCATTAGGTTTTCTAATAATGGTAATATTTCTTGAATATTACTTATTTTTTTATCTGTTATTAATATGTATGGATTATCTAAAACGGCTTCCATTTTTTCTGTATCTGTTACCATATATGGAGATACATATCCTTTATCAAATTGCATTCCTTCAACTACTGTTAACTCTGTATTTGAAGTTTTTGATTCTTCTATTGTGATTACCCCATCATTAGATACTTTTTCCATAGCGTCTGCAATTAATGCTCCAATTTCTAAATTGTTTGCTGATATACTTGCAACTCTTGCTATATCTTCTTTTCCAGATACTTTAGATGTTATTTCTTTTAGTCCTTTAACTGTTTCTTCAACAGCTTTGTCTATTCCTCTTTTTATAGACATTGGGTCTGCTCCTGCTGCTACGTTTTTTACTCCTTCTTTTATCATCGCTTGTGCTAATACTGTTGCTGTTGTTGTTCCGTCTCCTGCAACATCATTTGTTTTTGTTGAAACTTCTTTTACTAAACGAGCTCCCATATTTTCAAATTTATCTTCTAATTCGATTTCTTTTGCTATTGTTACACCATCATTTGTTATTAGTGGCGCTCCAAAGCTTTTGTCTAAAACTACATTTCTTCCTTTTGGTCCTAATGTTACTTTTACTGTATCTGCTAATTTATTAACTCCTTCTAATAAACTTTTTCTTGCATCTTCTCCAAATTTAATTACTTTTGCCATTTTTTATCCTTCCTTCCTAAAATTTCTAATCTTGTTTGAAAATTATTGTGTTTTGGCTATATAAACAGATGTGAATATTCTACATCATCATATTTGTAATTAACAGTTTTTGGGCTTGCAGTTTAACTATGCCAAAAGCAATTATTTTTCAATCTTAATTTTATTTTATTCAACAATAGCTAAAATATCATCTTGCTTAACTATTAAATATTCTTCTTCTTCGTATTTTACTTCAGTTCCTGAATATTTACTTACAATTACTTTATCCCCTTTTTTTACATACATTTCTTCTAGCTTTCCGTCTACTTTTTCTCCTGGTCCTACTTCAATAACTTCAGCTATTTGTGGTTTTTCTTTACTGCTTCCCGCTAGTATTATTCCACTTTTTGTTGTTTCTTCGCTTTCTTTCATCTTAATTAAAACTCTGCTTGATAATGGTTTTATCATAACTCATTCCTCCTCTTTTCTTTTCTAATTTTCGACAAAATTAGCAATCTTCTTTTAAGACTGCTAATACTTTATATCTTTTTTTGTGATTTGTCAATAGGTATTTTTATTTTTTTTAATTTATTCTTTTGTATTCCAACATTTTTGTCAGATGAAATAAGCAATTTTTCTATATAATACCAGAACCTTTTTAACATTTTGTACCAGTTGACATCTGATATTTTTGGATTTATTTTTCAAAATCTATTGTAAAAAAATCTTTCTTATGCTAGACTTAATCTAAAATTTTACAAAAGAAAGGAAGAAAGTTATGGAATTATTAATTTCAATCACACCAATTATTTTAATTAGCATTTTTTTGCACTTTCAAGAATGGGCAAAAATAAAAAAATCTACAATTATAAAAGTACTTCTTTTAGGCATTATTTCAATTACCTTAGTAGCATTAGTACTTGTTTTATTTCCATCCTTAGGTCAATTAAACACAGAGACTGACTCATTTATTTCAGAATTTATTATACTATTTCTTGTTGCAGGTTTTCTAGAAGAATTTGCAAAATGGATTAATATAAAAATAACAAAGCCTAAAGATGAAAAAGAAGCATTTTTATTTTCTATATTAGTTGCATTTACTTTTACATTTTTAGAAAATATTCTTTATACCCAAAATGCTCTTGAATTACATAGTTCATCTGGATTAATTACCACAGGGCTATGCAGAGCCATAATACCTGGACATGTATTATTCCAGATTATAATGGGATATTTGTTAGCATATTCAATAAAATTAAAGAAGCAGAAAAAATATATTTTATGGTTTTTCATGGAGTTTGTAAGTCTTATAGTTCCTGCATTGTTGCACTCTTTGTTTGACACTCTTCTTATACATGAACAAACTTTATTAAGCGTTAAATCAATGAGCATAGCAATTATTACAGATTTATTAATATTATGGGGGATTGCATATTATAATAAATTTTTAAATAAGTCTGAAAATGTAAATAAATTTATTTTAAACATACTAAGTATTGTTTTGGTTGCTATAGTGGTTTTTGTAAGTATTTGGAGTACTACTGTTTACAACAATTCTAAATATATAAGCTTAAATAAAACTTTAGAGGTTCCTTTAGATAATATTGAAATAACTGTTACAAAAGCAAATTTAATTACTGTTGATAATCAACTATTTGATTCATATAACGGTACTTATTTACAAGTTATGTTAGAAGTGAAGAATAATAATCCTACAAGTTTCGAATTTTTAGATTTTAACAGTCCTCTTTTGATTGATAAATCTGGTGATACTATTCTTGTTTCTAATATTACTTATGATACTAATAATAATTTTCCAAAATATGTTGATTCAAATGATACTGCTACAGGGTATTTATATTTTAAGACTAATTACCTTGAAAATTTACATTTAATGTATACTACTCACAATACTAGCTCTAATAATAAGGTTGTAACATATTATTTTAATTTAGAATAAATATTAAAGAAAAAACACAAAAGGTAACTAACTTTTTATAGCTAGTTACCTTTAAATTATCAGATTTTTATATCACAAAATTATACTAAAAAAATTCAAAAGTGCAAAACTAAATACAACCTTAAAAGACAAGTCCCTAGACTTTTTCACAATATTGGAAGCAATAGTTAGCTTATAATCATTTCTTATAGTTAAAGCCAAACAATTATTATTAAATTGTCTATTTTCAAAACTTTTCATCTGTTTCTCCTTTAATTTATTTTAAAATAATACGTTTTAAAATTTATTTCTCTTGTTTACCTACTTCGTAATCTTCTGGTTTACTGAAAATCAATTTTCTAATTGACCTAATTATACTGAAAATTGGATTATTATTAAATAAAATCAAACCGGTTGAAGAATTTCTTCTGATTATTTCAATTTCTTTTCTTTCTAATTTTTCAATTTTTTCTGCACTAAATAGTGAATATTTAATTTCATCATCAATTGAAATTTCAAGCCATTGATTATAATCAAATAATTCATTTTTATAATTCTCTACTTGTTCCAAAGTATTTATAACTTGAATTTTTCTATTAAAATATGTACTAAATATTTCCCATTGAGTTTCTAAAAATATTTGATTTAACTCTTTTTTATGTATATTTACTTTTTTAAAAATTCTTTTTAAATTTTTGCTTTTTCTTCCTTCGCTCATTAATTTGGAAATTTTTTGCTCAATATCAAACATTTTATCTAAATTACTTTCAATTTGAAAATATAAAATGTCAGTGTTTGTTTGTTCCATAAACTTTTCTTCAAAATTTTCATTGTTATTTATAGAGCTATCCACTAAAACATCTTCACCAGTTATTAAACACATCTGCTTTAATAATACTTGAGTTTTGCTAGATTCTCTTTTTCCAAAAATTTTATTTACAATAAAGTTTATTGCAACTTCATTTAAAGCCATTCCTCTGACTTTAAATTTTTCGAATACACATAATCCCATTCTTTCTAATTCTTGATTATTTCCATTTTGAATATAATGGATACACTCTCTTGTTATGTTTTCGTCTATTTTGCTTAAATCTAGAGTTTCATCAAAGTATATTGTTTTATTTTTATAAAAATAATTTACTCTCTCTAACCCCTCTTGTATTTTTGCTCTACTCATTTTACAATTATACATTTTATTAACCATTTGGCAATAGTCTGTTTTGTGGTAAGAAAATGTGCTTATTATTGATTTTGCTACATTTTTTATGATATTATGTTTTTCTTCTCTTGTTATTTCTTCTAAAGGTTGTATTCCTATTTTCCTTAAACTTTTTTCTATGCTCATACATTTTCCCTTATCTTTCTTTTGATTTTTCATTTATAGTATACCAAAACAAATTAAAAAAGTATAGTGATTTTTAGACTTTTCTCATAAAAAATTTAATAAAATTATACAATTTCTACCAAATTAGTCACTAACAGCTACATTGAGACAAAATGTTAAGCCTTAAAAATACACATTTTCTACCAATTTTGCAGCCAACGGCTACATTGAGACAAAATGTTAAACTAAAAAAAAATACACATTTTGTCTAAGTCGACAGAAAAACTGCGTCACTTACAAAAAATGTGTATTTTTAAATAATTTAATTTTGACATATGTCTATTAACATTGGTCCAATCTGTGTAACCGTTCCTGCTCCTAATGTTAGGACTATATCATCTTTTTGAATATTTTCTTGTAAATATTTTGTACATTCTTCAAAATCAGGAATATATAAAGCCTTTTTATTAAATTTGTTTAGTTCATTTACCAAATCTTCAGAAGAAACACCAAATCTATTTGTTTCCCTTGCAGCGTAAATATCTAAAACAATTATGTGGTCAAAATTTAATAGTGCCTTTGCAAAATCTGTTAGTAAAGATTTTGTTCTACTATAAGTATGAGGCTGAAAAACAACCCACGACTCATTAAATTTCTTACTCATTAAAGCTTTAGCAGATGCAATTATTTCAGTTGGATGATGACCATAATCGTCAAAAACTTGTGCTCCATTTGCATATCCTTTAAATTCAAATCTACGCGCAGCTCCTTTGAATTTTAATAAAGCATTTTTTATATCTTGTTTTGAAATTCCGTATTCATTACATAATGCAATACATCCTAAACTGTTTAAAACATTGTGCATTCCAGGAACTGAAAGTTTAATTCGATCATAAAATTCCTCATGATAATATACATCAAATTCAGCAAATCCATTATCATCAAACGAAATATTTACTGCAAAAAAATCAGTATTTTTGTTTGTAATTCCATATGTAAGTGCTTTAGCCTTTGTATATTGAGGCAAATCTAAACAGTTTCTATCATCACCACATACAACTAACAATCCATCATCTGGAAGTAGTTTTACATATTTTACAAAAGCATTTTTTATATTTTCAAAGTTTTTAAAGTAGTCTAAGTGGTCATTATCAATATTTAAAATAATTTCTGCTTTTGGAGCAAATTTTAAGAAACTTTCAACATATTCGCACGCTTCTATTATAAAGTATTCACTTTTTCCAACCATATAATTCCCGCAAATCTCTGGCAAAACAGCCCCTACTTGAATACTAGGATCTTTTAACGCTTCTAAAAAGCATAATGATACCATTGATGTTGTTGTAGATTTTCCATGTGTACCTGCAATTGTTATAGTATCTTTATAACATTTTGTAATTTCTCCTAAAAAATCTGCTCTTTCTATTGTTGGAATACCTTTAGCCTTTGCTTGAACCATTTCAACATTATCTTTGCTAACTGCTGCAGTGTATACCACAACATCTGCTCCCTCTATATTTTCAGCTTTATGTCCAATAAATACTTTTATTCCATTTGAAATTAATTTTGATGTAATAGCAGATTCATTTGCATCGCTTCCTGTGATTGTAACTCCCCATTGGTGTAAAATTTCAGCAATTCCACTCATGCTTACTCCACCAATTCCTATAAAGTGTACATGTTTATATTTTTGTAAGTTTTCTATGTTAGGCATAACTATTTCTCCTTTTCGTATTTAAATGTTAAAAATTAACATTATGCATTATATACTTATAATATTGAATTTTCAAGTAATTGTGAAAATTTTTTTAATTTCTTGATGTTTCTAAATTTTGTTGTGTTTCATCTTCAGATTGTCGTTGTGTTTGGTTTTCTAACTCTGTTTGTATTTCAGGTTCTTGAACTAGAGGTTCTGATGTAATTTCATTAAAACTTTCCTCTTCACGCTCAGGCTCAGTTCTAGTTCCGGTTTCAGTTCCAGTTCCAGTTCCAGTTTCAGTTTCAGTTTCTGTTTCAGTTTCAGTTTTAGTTTTAGTTTTTGCAATTGCTTCTTCTTCTGTATCACCTAAATATTCACCTGTAAAACTAATATAATAATTTTCTATTTGAGGTTCAGATATTTTTAAGTTTGGGAATTCTTTTTGTACATATTCATTAAAGCTTAATAATGTTGCCTCTGCTACAGGTTGAGATTTTAATTTTATAAAATCTAAAAACGCATCGTTTTCAAAATAAGAAATTGAACATTTTGCCTGATATGAACTTACAGTTATTCCATAAAACTCATTTTCTTCATTTTTATAAATATTGTATTCTCTTTGAAAAAATACACCATTTGAGCTAGATGTTTTACTTTTTAAGCTAGCTTTTTGTAAATTAGATAATTTTTTTATATAATCCATTGGTACTTTTAAATCTTTTTCTTCATTAAATGTCCATGCTATTTCTTCCATAAAAATATTATCTTGTATTTTTCCGTAATTTAATACAGTAAAATAATCTGTATACGCATCAGTAAATACTATAATATCTTTTTGTCCAATACTGTTATTCTCATATATATTTTCTGCCGTTAAAAACTTCTTATACATGGCAACTTCTTCAATACATTCAGTTAAATCTATTTCAATTGAAACATTATTAAGCCATTCAACATCTAATATATTAGGTGTTAACAAATTGTAAATACTTATTTTATTAGAAGAAATTGTATACTTTAATTTATCCTTCTGCTTATTGTAATTATTAATTAACATTAAAAACTTTTCTTCATATTCTGATGTATCTACTTTACTCATATCCAAATCATATTCGTCTTCTGAATTCGTATTAGAATCTTCCCATGCTAAGGTTTTATATAACGCATTTGCTAAATATGAATTGATTGGAGCTGATGACAAAAATAAGTCTTCTAATTTTATATCATTTCCAGTGGCTAAATCTATATTTAATGTTATATTATTGTCAAAACCAGAAATCTCAACAGATAATATATTACAGAAATTTGCAAAAACATATGTAGATACACCCATATTTGATTTATATAGTGAATATGCTGCATTTTTTAATCTTTCATTTATATTATTTTGAATAGATTTATTCTTTAAACCGTCAATTTGTATAAAATTTATCCACTCATCAGATGGTGATAAGTCTTCTCTATTTGTTGTTACTGTACCGTTAGCATCATAATATTGTATAATTTTTATTGCATTTTCATCATAAGTTTCTTGATAAGATGTAATAGCATATTTTTTATCTTCTGCTTCTTTTTTAGGCGTTTCAGTGACAACTTCATTCACATTTGTTATGGGATTTTCTTCTTGTTTAATCTCTTCTTGCTTTTCCATGTTTTGTATTGTAAAATAAATTGCTAGTATAGTTGCACAAATTAAAATTACAACAAAAACTATATAAAATATAATAAATTTTTTGTTACCTTTATTTTGTTTTCCAAATTGAACATTTTCAAATTTATTTTCCTTTATATTTTTTGTTCTTAAATATTCGGATTCAAACTCATTTTTTTCTAAATTGTTTGGTTTAATTGGCTTTTTTTCTTCTGACATACTAAATCACCTCTTATTTTACAGGAACGTATCCAGCTTGTTCTGCCACTTGTTGACCTCTTGCTGAAAGCATGTAATTTGCTAAAATTCTTGAAGCTGCATTTTCGTCATCTGCTTTATTTATTACTATATAGTATGCTGTTTGAATTGGGTATGAACCGTCTTTAATTGTTTGGTTTGTAGGTTTTACTCCATTTACTCCTAACATTTTTACATTACTTGCTATTGTACTATCTATTGTTTGGAACATAGTTGTTGCATAGTAGTAATAAGAATATCCAATTGAATTTATTCCATTTTTATAATCAGAAACTAAGTTTACAATTTCAAACATTGTATCTACTAAGTTTTCCTTTGGAGCATCCATTAATTTTAATCCTTTCATTACTAGTGAAAGCATTCCTGTTTGTGATCCTGAATTTGTTGGTCTTTGATATGCTATAATTTCTGCATCTTCTCCTCCAACTTCTTTCCAGTTTTTTATTTCTCCTGTATATATTTTTTGTATTTGCTCTAAAGTCATGTTTTCAACTTTATTATCTTTATTTACATAGAAAACAAATCCTTCTTTTACAACTGGAATTACTTCAAGTTCAACTCCTTTTGATTTTGCAAGCTCAAGTTCTTCTTCTGAAGGCTCTGTAACTACAATTAAATCGACTTCATCATTTATTAATTTTACATATCCTGGATGTGTATTTGAATAATTTAAAACACTTTCATCAAAATCTTCTACTTGTGTAAAGTTTTTTACAAAAGCATTTACTAATGGTTGTGTTGCAAGTGATGCATCAATTTTTGGAAAATTTTCTAAGTCGTATAATTTGTCATTTGTTATAATTTCTTCCCTTGATTCTGTTTCTTGTTTTTTTGAAAAGTCACCCTTATAAAAGTTTATTGCAACAAAATAAATTGCTACACATAGAATTACTGCTAATAGTATTAAAACTATTTTTTTTGAAAAATCTTTTTTCATTTTTCTTTTCCCCCTTTTATCTACGAATTTAAGTTTTGAAATTATGTAGAATTATATAAATTTTTATGCCTTAAATATATCACAATTATTTGTAATAAACAATAGAAATATTAAATTTTAATGTTTATATATTATTTTGCCTAGATTGTTCCTATTTTCGACAAAATTTGTCGAAAAGTTTTTGTTTACAAAATATAGTTTACATGTTATACTGTTTTTAGTTTTATTGTTTCAAATATATTTTTATCAAATAATTATTTTAAAAATTTTATATGTAAAATTTCTTTTAAATTTTTTATCATTGTACTTTAAGTCTTTATTTTTAAAAGTTCAATTTTAAAATTTTCATATTTTTATTAATTTTTATATTTTAAAATTATATGTTTAAATTTCAATTATTAATTTTGATTCAAAAGGCAGGTGAGTTTTTTCTATATATTTGATTCACATATTTTATTACTATTTTAAAAGTAAAATCTATCACAAAATATGTAAAACTAGAAAGGAAAAATAGATGAATAATGAAACAATCACAGAAACAAGCGAGCAAAATAATAAAAAACTATTAGATCCGAAAATAGATGCAGTTTTTCAAATTCTATTTTCTAAAAATAATCTGGATATTACAAAAGCACTACTTTCAGCAATTTTAGGTTTAGAGATTAAACAGCTTACAAACAAAACTTTAAGTTTAGACTTAAATAAAATTTTAGATAGGACTTATCCTTTAGATAAAATTGGAGTTTTAGATTTGCGTGCACAAATTAACAATGAAATAGAACTTGACCTAGAAATGCAAATGTTAAATAAAGAGGCTTTAATTGAAAGAATTTTATGGTATTGGTCTAAAATGTATTCGTCACAACTAAGCAGTGGCGATGATTATCCAAAATTAAAGAAAACAATAGAAATCTTAATTGTAAATGAACCAATCCCAAAATTAGAAACAATTGAAAAACCATGTACAAAATGGCATATTCGAGAGGAAGAACTTTGCTCTTTTGTATTGACAAACAAACTTGAAATTATTATAATTGAGTTACCAAAAGTAAAACAAGCTTTTTTAGAAAAGCCTGAAAGTTTACTTTATCAATGGATG
>JAFTFU010000025.1 GCA_017458285.1 Clostridia bacterium
AAAATTAAGCATTTTCCATTAAAATGTCAATTAATTCTTTATAAGAAATTCCAGAAGCTTCAAATAGTTTTGGATACATACTTATAGGTGTAAATCCAGGCATAGTATTAATTTCATTAATATAAATTTCTCCTGTTACATTTTCTATAAAGAAATCTACTCTTGAAATACCTTTTCCATCAATTGCTTTAAATGCTTTTATCGCTTGTTTTCTAATTTCTTCTGATTGTTCTTCTCTAATATTTGCAGGAATTAAAGTTTTTGATTCTTGATTTATGTATTTTGCTTCATAACTATAAAATTCTTCAGCAGATAGTACTTGCCCAACACATGAAGCAATTGTTTCTCCTTTATCTAATACCGCGCATTCAACTTCTTTTCCATCTATTCCTTGTTCAATTAGTATTTTAACATCAAACTTTCCAGCTTCTATTATGGCTTTTTTTAGTTCTTCACTATTGTCTGCTTTTGTAACGCCTACAGATGACCCTGAATTTGATGGTTTTACAAACATTGGATATTTGATATTTTCTTCTATGTTTTCTATAATTTTTTCAAGTGCCATTTTTTCTTCTTCAAGTTCATCATTTATATAAATATAATTATCTTCAATTTTCTTTATATATTGATATTTTGCTTGTTTAAGTCCCGCTTTTTCAAATACGATTTTCGCATATACTTTATCCATTCCTACTGATGAACCTAATACTTTGCAACCTACATAAGGCAATTTTAATAATTCAAATAGTCCTTGTATAGTTCCATCTTCTCCATATAATCCATGTAATACTGGAAATATTACATCTGCTTGCATTAAGTATTCTACTATATTTGGAATTCTTTGAGTATATTTTAAATTTATAGCCTCTTCATTTGGATTATATAAATATTTATACCAAACTCCATTTTTGTCTATGTATATTGGTAATATTTCATATTTTGTTTTATCTATGTTTGATAAAATTCCTTCTGCTGATTTTACAGAAACTTCATTTTCTGTGGACATTCCACCAAAAATTATACCTACTTTTTTCATTTAAAATCCTTCCCTTCTGTTTTTATTTTATTAAAAATTTCTTTTTTTTAGACTTATTTATTGTATTCATTTACAATATCTTCTACAATCATGAAAAACTTCATTCCTTGTGATGCTTTAACTAAAATTTCATCATCACTACTCATTATTTGTAATAATCTTGATTTAACAGCTTCGTTATTTTCTTCATAAAATATTTTTGATTTTTCTATTCCTTGTTTTTCCGCTTCTTCTGCAATATTTTTTGAAACTTTTCCTGAACAAATTAAAATGTCAATTTTATTTTTTGCAACTTCTAGCCCTACTTTTTTGTGATATTCATCAGAAAAATCTCCTAATTCTAGCATATCCCCTAATACTGCAATTTTTCTTTTTCCGTCTCTATTTCCTATATATTCTAATGCTGCTTTTGTAGATTCATAACTTGAATTGTAACTGTCATTTATTATTGTAGCACCATTTTTTAGTTTGATTATTTCCATACGTTTTTTTGTAAGTTCTGTTTGGCTAATTCCTTCTTTCATTTTTTCTGGTTCTACATTATATAGTTTTCCAATTGTTATTGCACATAATGCGTTATATACAAAATGTCTTCCTGGAACTGGAACTTCAATTTTGGTTTGATTATTTTCTATATTACACAAAAATTCCGTTTTTTGTTCCATTTCATTTATATTTGTTGCTTCTATATCACTTTTGTTCTCTATTCCGTATGTATTTATTTCTATTTTTTGATTGTTTTCTTCAAACCATTTATGTAGTAAGTCATTGTCATTATTTATAACAATTCTTTTTGTTTCCATTCCGTCTAATATTTCTAATTTTGCCTTTAATATGTTTTCTCTTGACCCTAAATTTCCTATATGTGATGACCCAACATTTGTTATTATAGCAGTTGTTGGTTTTGCAATTTTTGATAATCTACTTATTTCTCCGAAGTGGTTCATTCCCATTTCGATTATTGCAATTTCATGGTCTTTTAGTCTTAATAGTGTAAGTGGCATTCCTATGTCGTTATTGTTGTTTCCTTCTGTTTTTAATACTTTATATTTTTTTTCTAATACACTTGCGATTAAATCTTTTGTACTTGTTTTTCCAACACTCCCTGTAATTGCTATAATTGGAATATTATATAAACTTCTTTTAAATGCTGCTATTTGTTGCAAAGCTTCTATTGTGTCTTTTACTTTTATGATTGCATTTCCTTGTTTTTCTACTTCTTTTATTTCTTCTTCTGATATTTCTACGTCATCATTTATTATTACAGCTTGTGCTCCTTTTTCCATTGCTTCTTTCCAAAATTTGTTTCCGTCAAATGACGCTCCTCTTATTGCTAAATATGTATCTCCTTTTTTTATTGTTCTTGTATCTTTTGAATATTCTTCGCATACCATGTTTTCGTTTCCTACTACTAGCGTTCCTTTTGTTACATCTATTATATTTTTTACTGTTATTTGGTTCATATTCGTCTATCCTTTCTCTTTTTATTTGTTACATTATATTCTTTTTATGTTTTTTTTGCAACTGTTATTTTTGTATTCTTAAAAGTATTTGTTAATTGCTCCCTCTTCAAATATTTTTCATCAGAAAATCCAGCCATAATATAGCTGGATTTTCCTTTTTATGGAGATTCAGGTCGGGTTACTCTACTTTATATTCCTACCTTCAAGAAGTTTTTTTGTAGTGTCCCCATCTGCAGTGCAGTGTCCCCATCTGCAAGAAGTTTTTTTGTAGTGTCCCTATCTGCATTAAACTGATCTATTAGCAATTTCAATAGCTTTACTTACAATATTTCCACAAGTTTTAGAAGAAACGTTTGCCCAACTTCCACCATCGCTTTTAACTTGTTCGTAAACTCCTAATTCTCTAGCGATTTCTTCTTTAAGATTTTCAGACATTAATTTACTATTTCTAGACATTTTTGCTTACCTCCTCGCTATTATTATGCTCAATAAATATCGTTTTACTTTGGCAATTTTATTCTGTAACTGTTCCATTTGGTGTATTTGTTATAATTAGTATATCTTCTTCTCTACCTGTTTCAGCATTAAAGTAAGCTAAAAAGTCTATATTATCAACTTTTCCTTGAATTTCATAGCAAAATATTTCTGTACTCCACTTAGTTGGGATTATTGCTAAATGTTTACTATTTACTTCAACTTGTTCGTTTATTTTGCTTAAGATTTCTTCTTCACTTATTTTTACTTCTGGAATTTGTCTTTCATAATGACAATTTAAATAATTTGATGTTTCAATTCCTAATATTTCACCATCGTCCATTGCAATTTTTACTTTTATTAAATCTGCATATACTCTAACTCCATTTTGTTCATATGCAAAATTTATTGTGATACTTCCATTCTCCTTCAAGAAATACGTTTCTTTCATGTTGTTATAGCCTTTTTCTTTTAAGAAATTATTTGCTTTTTGGATTAATTCAGTATCTTCTAAAATTTCAGCATTAACATTTCGGTTACTGTTCATATATACAACATGTCCACCTTTTTTTGAAATGGCAATATCTACTATATCATCATCTGGTGATTTTATAAAAAATGTGTATGTTGCAATTTCTCCATCTTCTGATAGCCCTTTGGATTCTATTTCTTTGATTCTATCTTTCCCGATAAATTCCTCTGCTTTTTGTTTTGCTTCTTCTTCGCTAATTTCATCCCCTGTTAGACCCTTTTTCTCTTGAGTTGTAATATGGTCAGAAAAAGCTCCGTCATAAATTAACCCTGAATACTCATGAAAATTTTCTTCTAATTTTGCAAAACTATCTTGTGATATATTTGAAACTTCTTTTGCAAACATTGCATTATCATCTTTTTTTAGATCTTTCCATTTTATTCTGTTTGTGTTTATATCTTCTGATAATTGATTTAATACATTTGAGAGTTCAATACTGTATTCATATAATTCTTTTAAATTGTTTAAATCTTCTTCAG
Organism: Clostridia bacterium; assembly: GCA_017458285.1. Taxonomy (GTDB): domain Bacteria; phylum Bacillota; class Clostridia; order TANB77; family CAG-508; genus CAG-269. Next base: position 3,985 of record JAFTFU010000025.1, read on the forward strand.
TTAAATCTTCATTTTTTATGTTTTTTCGTGATAATGTATAACTGTATTCACTAACCTGATTTAAAAATTTTGCTGTTTTTTCAAGCTCCTGCGTTTCTAGCGGTATCATTCCTAAATATGTTTCTGCTAAATTTGCTTCTTGCCATACGTGTGTTAAGGTTTCGGCTGCATGTGTTGAATCGCTCGAAATTAATGATTTTGCTAAATATGTTTTTACATTTTGTGTGTAATCTACTAATTGAAAAAATGCCATATTATAATTGTTTTCTGTTGAAACAGTGAAAGCTTTTTGTTTTTGATATAACTTGTATCCAAGTGCAATTGATACAACTGTAAGTAATATTATCGCAATAATAAAAATTCTGTTTTTCTTCATTTATTATTTCTTCCTTTCGATTTTGTATACTAATTTATATTTTATATTTTTTTCGAAAAAATATTCAATTTTTGTTACTTTTATGGTAAAATTAGAAAAATTTCTTAATTTTATGAAAGGAGCTTTGATTTATTTTTATAAATCAATTTTAAATAATGAAAAAAGTTTTAATTTTTTATGCATCTTATGGTGGTGGTCACTTGTCTGCTGCTCGCTCTGTTAAAGAGTTTATTGATGAAAATTATCCAAATGTTGATAGTGAATTAATTGATTGTGTTAAATATATAAATAAAGCTTTTAATACTTTAACAACAAAAGCCTATTCAGAAATGGCAAAAAAAGTTCCAAAGTTGTGGGGAAATATCTATAAAAAATCTGAAAGAGGCCCTTTTGCAGAAATTAGCAATACATCTAATAAAATAATGGCTGTTAAGTTAAATAAATTGTTGAAAGAAAAAAATCCAGATTTAATAATTTCTACGCATCCTTTTGGAAGCCAAATGTGTAGCTATTTAAAGAAAAAGGGCAAGCTAAACGCAAAAATCGCAACAATTATGACAGATTATGCACCACATAATCAATGGCTTGTTGGACACAGCTTTGTAGATTATTTTTTTGTATCTCATGAGGGTATGAAAGATTCTCTTGCTAAATCTGGTATTGAAACTTTTAAAATTTATGTGACGGGAATTCCTTTATCTAATAAATTTTTGCTTAAATATGAAAAGTCTGATATTTTGAAGAATTTTGGACTTGAACCTAACAAAAAAACAGTTTTATTTTTCGGTGGCGGAGAATTTGGTTTAGGTAAAACAAAAACTTTAAAAATTTTTAAGTCTTTCCTTGAAAGTGATGATATCCAGATTGTTGCAATTTCTGGTAAAAATCATAAGATGAAAGAAAATTTTGAAAATATGGTTGAAGAAAGTCATAAAGAAAGTTTTGTTAAAATTTTGGAATATACAGATAAAGTTCCTGAGCTTATGTACATCTCAGATTTAGTTGTTACAAAACCTGGTGGCCTTACAACTACAGAGAGTTTAGCTTCTGGCCTTCCTATTGTTATTATTAATCCAATTCCTGGTCAAGAAGAGGATAATGCTGAATATTTGGAACATAACAAGGTGGCAATCTGGATTAAAAATGATGATGATGTGGAGCATGTTTTATCAGATTTATTTTCTGATTCTGATAAAATGCAAGAAATGAAAGTTCGTGCTCGCCTTTTGGCTAAAAGAAATTCTACTAGGGATATTTGCAAGATTTTATTTGAAGAATAGAATTATATTATGGTTTATAAATTATATGAGAGAAAATGTGTATTTTTTTAAATTTAACATTTTCTCTCAATGACGCACTTTTTCTGCTCTCTGGCACAAAATGTTATTTTTTATTTTTAACATTTTCTCTCAGTGGCGCACTTTTTCTGCTCTCTGGTACAAAATGTTATTTTTTATTTTTAACATTTTCTCTCAGTGGCGCACTTTTTCTGCTCTCTGGTACAAAATGTTCATTTTTTAAATTTCTCTTCTTCCTTCTAAAGCTTTCATCAAAGTAACTTCATCTGTATATTCCAAATCTCCACCAACAGGAATTCCGTGTGCAATTCTTGTAACACGCACTCCTAAAGGTTTAATTAATTTTGATAAATACATAGCTGTTGCTTCCCCTTCAACTCTAGGGTTTGTAGCTAAAATCACCTCTTTAACTTGTCCATCCATTAAACGTGCAAGTAATTCTTTAATTTTAATATCATCTGGTCCAATTCCATTCATAGGAGATATTGAGCCATGTAGTACATGGTAAACTCCTTTAAATTCATGAGTTCTTTCCATTGCAATTATATCTTTTACATCTTCAACTACACAAATAATTGATTGATCTCTTTTAGTATTTCCACAAATTGTACAAGGGTCTGTATCTGAAATGTTATAGCATTTGCTACAATATTTTAAATTTTTTTTAGCATTTATAATAGAAGAAACAAACGAATTTGTTTCTTCTTCTGAACAGTTTAGCATGTGGAATGCAAGTCTTACTGCTGTTTTATGACCAATGCTAGGTAGTTTTTCAAAACTTTCTATTAACTTTTCTATTGATGGTGAAAAAACTGACATAGTTTATCTCCTTACATAATTCCTGGTATGTTAAATTTTCCCATTGAAGCTGCTTGTGCACTATCAGCTTTCTTTAATGCTTCATTTACACAAGTTAATATTAAATCTTGTAACATTTCAACATCATCTGGATCTACTACTTCAGGTTTTATAATTATTTCTTTTACAACTTTTTCTCCTGAAACTTTTACGCTTACTGCTCCGCCTCCTGCTGTTGCATCAAATTCCTTTACTGCAATTTCTGCTTGAGATTTTTCTAAATCCTCTTGCATTTTTTTTGCTTGTTTCATTAAATTATTGATGTTCATTCCACCAAATCCTCCCATTCCTGGGAATCCTCCTCTTTTAGACATATCGTTTACTTCCTTTCTATTCTAATATATTAAATGGTATACCATTTCCATTTGCTAAGTTCGTTAGCTCATTTTCTGCAGCATCTTTATATTCAACTTCGTGAATATTGCTGTCTATATATTTTACTTGCATTTGCTTTCCACAAGCTGTTGAAATTAGGTCATTTACCATTTTCAAATTATCTTGTGATTCTAACACTGTTTTTCCAAATCCTGTTAAGCCATTTGGAAATTCCACTCCTATTACATTGTCGTTTATTTCTCTAGCTGTAGTGTTTATCAAATTCGTGTATACTGTCATTTTTCTATTTTTCTTTAATTCCTCCACAATTTGTGGCCAGTATTCCTGTGTTTTTCCAAGCGGAATTTTTATTTTGGTTTTTACTTCATTTGGATTTGCGTTTTCCACATTTTTTGCATTATTTGTGGATTGTTGCATTGCAATTTTATTATTTCTTATATAGTTTTCAATTTTGTTAATTCTTTGTGCTAATTCTCCATTTGCTGCCGTATTTACACTAACTCCAACATTTCCTGAAGTTTGTGTTACATATGTACCTTCTTCTTGCTTATTACAAAGACTTATAATTCCTGCTTCAAATACAATTATTTTTTGCGTTGATAATTTTATATCATTCTCTAACTTTGAAAAATCATATATTAACTGTATGGCTCTTTGTTTTGTAATTTTTTCTGAAAGCTCTTTTAATTCTTTCATTTCTTGTTCATTATAAAGTTCTATTTTTCCATTTGCTTTACAAATTAAAATATCTTTTACGTATTTTATAGTTTCCCATAAAAAGTTATTTAAATCTTTTCCTTCTTCTAATACTTTATTTGTAACTTCTAATGCTTCATCTACATTATATTCGATTATAGCTTGTGTAATACCATGTATATAGGTTCTTTTCGGTATTCCAACCAACTCTTTTATTTTATCCTCATCTATATTATTGTTTCCGTCTTGAACACATCTTTCTAATATAGATAATGCATCTCTCATTGCACCTTCAGATAATACTGCGACTATGTTTAAAGCTTCTTCTGTTATTTCAATTTCACTTTCTTTGCATACTATTTTTAATCTTTTTATTATATCTTGATTTGATATTCTTTTAAAATCAAATCTTTGGCATCTTGATAGTATTGTTGCTGGCAACTTTTGAGGTTCAGTTGTTGCTAAAATAAATTTAACATGTTCTGGTGGCTCTTCTAATGTTTTTAATAATGCGTTAAATGCGCCTGTTGATAACATGTGTACCTCATCTATTATATAAACTCTATATTTAGCTTTAGATGGTAAAAAATTTACTTCTTCCCTTATAGTTCTTATATCTTCAACACTGTTGTTTGATGCAGCATCCATTTCTACAATGTCTGTTAATGCTCCAGATATTGCTTCCTTGCATATTTCGCAATTATTGCATGGTTCTCCCTCTTGTGGGTTTAAGCAATTTACAGCTCTTGCAAGAATTTTTGCAGCAGATGTTTTTCCTGTTCCTCTACATCCATTAAACAAATATGCATGCCCTACTCTTCCAGATATTATCTGATTTTTAATTGTTTTTGTTATGTGTTCTTGCCCAACCATTTCTCCAAACGTTGTTGGTCTAAACTTCCTATAAAGTGCTGTGTATCCCATTATTTCACATCCTTTATAATTTTACTTAAAAAATGGTGTGAACTCAATCTCTCTATGGAAAGTACTCCACATAGAAGTATCTACTTATTGCTGCTTCCTCCCGGACCTGACAAGGTTCATAGGCTCCTATTGGCTACTCTCCATACAAAGATTGTTTTCATACCATTTGTATTATATACTGTATTTATATTTTTTGCAAGTAATATTTTTAATTTTAATAACTATTTTTCATTTATTTGTTGCTAGTCCTTGTAAATATCTAAAGTCCGCGTCAGTGATAATTCTAGTAAAAATGCTTTGGTGGTACCGGTACAGTGGCGTATCAAAGTATTTTTACTAGAATTGTCACTGTTAAACAGGACTAACTACTCTATGATTGACTAGTAACAACTCTTTTAAATACAACTTCTTGAAGGTCTGTTATTTCAACGCTTTGAGTTTCATTGTTTATTATGTCTCCAACTGGTAAATCAACTGTTACGCTTGATTTATACGCTGTTTTATTTACTAATTTTATGGTTATATCAAAAGTTAAGCTTGCTTTTAATTCTTCATTTGATATCTGTATTTTACTTAATAAATTGTTAAAATTTATTTCATCTTCATCGTTTGAAATGTAATTTCCTAAATTGTCTTTTGAATATCTAAATGCAAGTAGTCCCCCTTGATTTGAGATTTCATGCTTCTTTAAGTTTGTTTGTAATTCGCCTTTTATTAATATTTCATTGGCTAGATTTTCTTCTGTATTTTTAAATAATTGTGTTGCATTTTGCTCAGGTGTGTATATGTGATTTTCTCCTTCATTACTCTCAGATTCTATCTGAAAATTATCTATTATTACGCTTTCAATTATTTCCGTTCTTCCATAACTTTCATTTTTATCTATATATAAATATATGTCATTATTTTGATTTATATTAATATTCCATTTATTTTGGCCGTCTGCGTTTTCTATTCCTTCTGATGAACTTACTATTGTTATTTTTGAAATTTTAAATGGTAAATTTGTTTCACCTTCGACTTGATATTTTAATACCAATATTCCAATTACAAAAAGCAGTACTACAGCAAAAACAATTGTTAATATTATTTTTATTAATTTATTTTTTATCTGTTTGTTCATTCTTCTTCCTTTTCTTTTGACTTTATTTTTCTTAAATTTTTAAAAAATTCTTTTAATATTTTTTGACATTCGTCTTTTAATATTCCTGTTTCTACTTCTACCTTATGGTTAAATGTGTAATCATCAAATAAGTTTAGTTTTGAACCTGCTGCTCCTGTTTTTTCGTCCATTGTTCCTATGTGTATTTTTTTTATTCTTGAATTTATTATTGCTCCTGCACACATCGAACATGGCTCTAACGTTATATACATTTCGCAGTCTAATAGTCTCCATGAGTTTAATTTTTTACTGGCTTTTTGTATGGCTATTATTTCTGCATGTTTTGTTGTGTCATTTTTTGTTTCTTTTAAGTTGTGACCTCTTGCTATTATTTTTCCGTCTTTTACTATTATAGCTCCTACTGGTATTTCTAGTTTTTGGTAGGCTTTTTTTGCTTCTTTTATCGCTTCTTTCATAAATTTTTGTTGCATGTTGTTTTTTTCTGTTGCCATTTTTAGTCCTCCAAAATAGCATTTTGTAAACTGGTGTGCCCAGGCGGACTCGAACCACCATCGGTCGCTTAGGAGGCGACTGCTCTATCCTGCTGAGCTATAAGCACATATTTTTTCTTCATTAATAATATACTATTATTTTTTAGTCTTGTCAATTGTTTTTTCTTCTTTTAATTATATTTTGTTTCAGTTTTGCACAAATTTTATCATTTTTCGACGGTATTTTTATGCCTATTTCTCCCCATTTACACCTTTATTTTTAAAATTTTACATGCTTAACATTTTTTCCAACTTTTTCCAATATTTAGTATTGACATTTTGAAAATTTTGGATTATTATGGTGTCATTGTAATAAAATTGTCGATTATTCTTTATTTAAACGCCGACAATTACTTGAGGGGGAAAAATTTATGTTGAATTTTGTCATATGTGACGATAGTGAGCTTATGCTTACTAAACTTTCAAAAATGTTTGATTCGATTTTTATTAATCATAACATTGATGGTCAAGTTTCTTATTGCACATCAAATTATCAAAAACTTTTAGATTATATGATTGATAATCCTGTTGATGCGGTTTTTTTAGACATTCAGTTAAAATCTGATATCAATGGATTGGAGGTTGCAAGAAGAATACGTGAATTAAATAAAGATTGTTATTTAATTTTCACAACTGGACATTTAGAATACTCTTTAGTTGCATATAAATTAAAAACCTTTGATTACATAGCTAAGCCTGTTACTACCGAAAGACTAGAAGAAACAGTTCTTAGATTACTAGAAGATATGAATGGGCAACCTAAAAAATATTTAAAAATAGATTCAAAAAATACATTAGTTGACGAAAATGAGGTCCAATTCATTAAAAGAGAGGGTATGAAACTCGTATACCACACACCGACCAAAGACTATGAAGCATATAGTTCTTTTAATAAAATTAAAGATATGCTACCAAGTAATTTTATTAGATGTCACAAATCATTTATTGCAAATATGAATAATTTAGTAAATATTGAACCTGTTACTAATACTCTTCTTTTCGAAGATTCTTCAGTATGTTATATTGGTCCAAAATATAAGAAATCTTTTATGGAGGTTATTAACAGCAATGGAAATTTTAAGTAATATTTGGCTATTCTTGAATACAGAGAACCCTAGTATTATTTCTCTGATTTTTATGCCATTTTATCTAGTTGAGGCGTTTTCTTCATGTTTAATATTTTCTACTATATTGAATATAAAATGCCCTTTAAAGAAAAAAATATTGTATACTTTATGTGCCTCTGTTTTGGGGGCTCTTACTAATTTTTGCTTACAAAATCCTTTTAATACAATAATAAATTATTTATGCATATTTTTATTAATCCATTATATTTTTCAATTAAATTTAATTGAAAATCTTTTAGCACTGATATTACCCACAATCATTTATGGATTAACTGGATATTTAACATTAAATCCTTATATTAAGATTTTAAATATTCCTTATAATATATGTATGAACGTTCCGATATATAGATTTTTCTATTTATTAATAATGTATTCTTTTGTATATTTAATAATTTTGCTTATTAAGCAATTTAAACTTGGAATAAAATCTATAGAAAGCTTTGATAAAAGGACAAAATATACAATATTTGGCAATTTTTTATTAGGATTAGTTATTTTTATAATACAATCTGTGTTCTTATTTTATTACATTGATAATTTTTCTATAGTATATACTTTGTTTTCATTTTTCTCTTTACTATCATATTTTGCAGTTAGTATGTATAGTTTAACGAGATCAACACAACTTGCAGTAAAAACTATAGAATTACAAACATCAACAGAATACAATAAATCTTTAAGTATTTTATATGACAACGTAAAATGCTTTAAACATGATTTTGATAACATAATATCCACAATTGGTGGATTTGTCCAAACACAGGACATCTCCGGCTTAGAAGATTATTATAAATCTTTACAGGCTGATTGCCAAAAGACCAATAATATTGCTACATTAAATCCTAAGCTTATTAACAATCCAGGGATTTATAGTCTTTTAAGCTCCAAATACCACAAAGCTGATAAACTAGGAATAAAAATTAATCTCGACTTCTTTGTGGACTTAAATGAATTTGAAATAAACACATACGAGTTTTCAAGAATTTTAGGAATACTTTTAGATAATGCAATAGAAGCTGCAAACGAATGTGCAGAAAAAATTGTGAATATAAAATTTAGAAATGATACAAAAAACTATAGACATTTAGTAACTATTTCAAATACATATCAAAATAAAGATGTCGATACAGAAGAAATCTTTGAGAAAGGTGTTTCAGGAAAAGCTGAACATACAGGATTAGGATTATGGGAAGTACACCAATATGTAAATAAACATCCTAATTTAAATTTATATACCTCTAAGACGACAGAATTGTTTTCACAGCAATTCGAAATTTACTATACTCCTGTATCGCTTTTATTAAATTAATATTTTTAAATCAAATATTAAAAAGCTTTGCAAACCAAAACTTCTGTTTTTACGCAAGGCTTTTTTTCATATTTTATGATATAAAAATTTAATCTAATTCAAAAAACAAAGAGGCTAATAATATTAGAACCTCTTTGTTTCGAATTTATTTGTTATTAAGAAAATTTCTATGAAATTCTTCCCTTTTAGTCTTTTTTTATTAAAGACGCTGGCATTTTTGGTTGATGAGCTATCCAGAATATTAAAGATGCTGTATTTGTAGCTTTTGCATATTTTTCTGCCATTTTAGCTAATAATTTTAACATATGTATTCACCCCTCTTTTGTATAATTTATAATATAAGAATGTTTTTACATTCTCACATTAATCATAATTAGTAGAAATTAAGAACCTATATTATGCATTTTGATATGCTCTATATCCATATTTACATTTTGTTAATTTATATGCGAATTTAGTAATTGTTATACTTTGAACTAAATTACCAAATATCAAAATAGTTGAAATTTCAGGTACTTTAATAATTAATGATAATGAAATTCCTATGCTTAATGTTATGTAAGATAGAATTTTATTTTTTCTTCTTTGTTTTTCACTTAGTATTGGAACATTTTCTGTGTCTGCTGGTGCATATAGTTTTACCATTAACATTCCAAATAACCACACACAAAAAGCAAGTATAATTTTTACATTATTAGCAATTACAAGATGTTTTCCTATTAGTGCAACACCACAATACATTAATATTGTTGTAACAGTACAACCTATGTGTGTTTGCAAATGAAATCCACCAGAAAAATTTCTATATGGAATTATCAAAAGTACTGCTATTATAGTAAGTTTTAAAACTCCTAAAAGATAGGCAATTCCAAATATTATAAACATTTTGGGAATTTCTCCAATTAGTATTTGTAATCCATATAATATTACTTCCGCTCTTTCGTCGTCCATATCTGGGATTTCTTTCTTTATTTTTTCAAGAAAAAATAAACAGATTTTATCAATCACTAATCTCTCCCCCTGCTTGAACTTTGTTGGGTTAAGATTACCACTGATTTAATCTGTTTTTACATTTCATTTATATAATTACTTTTTAATTCTACATAGCTTCATCTTGACTTATTTTATAAAATATTTTTATGTTTTTATGAAATTTACATAATTTTATCTGTTTCTTTTAATATGCACCAAGTTCCTATTGATTCCGGTAAACATTCAAATTCTAAAGTTTCCTTAGTTGTTGGATGTTGTATCTGTAATTTATATGCCCATAGTGCTATTTGTTTTCCTTTTCCTCTAGTTCCATATTTTTGATCTCCAAAAATGCTATGGTTAAAATTTGATAATTGTACTCTAATTTGATGATGTCTTCCTGTATGTAGATTTATTTTTACAAGAGTTAAATTCTTAACTTCATTATAGGCTAAAACCTTGTAATCTAACTTAGCAAGCTTGCTATTTTTCTTCTCTTTACTTACAACTTTACTAATATTATTTCTTTCATCTTTATAGAGATAGTCTTCTAACGTCCCTTCATTTTTGTCAAATTTTCCGTCTACTACTGCAAGATACTGTTTTTTAAATATTTTATCTCTTACTTGCTCACTAAGCCTTGATGCAGCTTTAGATGTTTTAGCAAATACCATTACACCTCCAACTGGTCTATCTAATCTATGAACAAGGCCTAAATATACATTTCCCGGCTTTTGATATTTTTCCTTTATATACTCTTTTATAATAGTTAGCATATCAATATCTTCAGTTTTATCTGCTTGTGATGGAATATTGGGCTCTTTTTCTACTACTATTATATGATTATCTTCATAAATTACATTTAATTTTTTCATTTAGATTCCCACCTTGCATAAATACCACATGGTAAAATTAGTTTCGAATTTGACATTGGTAGTCCAATTTCTCCGGAACTTAATTTGCCTTTATAATTTTTTTCAACTGTTAAATTTAAAATATTTTCTAAAACTGTACTTGAAATTCCTGTAGTATATGAATTAATTAGGAAAAATAATGGTTTTTTTGAAAGTATTTTTGTACACAAATTTACCAAATCGTAAATGTTATTTTCGAATTGCCATACCTCTCCGTTTGCTCCTCTTCCATATGAAGGTGGATCCATAATTATTGCATCATATGTATTTCCTCTTCTAATTTCTCTATTTACAAACTTCACTACATCATCTACTATATATCTTACTGGCTTTTCACTTAAGCCTGAACTTGCAACATTTTCTTTTGCCCATGCTACCATACCTTTAGAACTATCAACATGAGTACAACTTGCTCCTGCAGACAAGCAGGCAACTGTTGCTCCTCCTGTGTATGCAAATAAATTTAATACTTTTATTTCTCTTTTCGCATCTTTAATTTTGTTTATCATCCAATCCCAATTAACAGCTTGTTCAGGAAATAAACCTGTATGTTTAAATCCCATAGGCTTTATATTGAAAGTTAGATTTTTATATTTAACTTGCCATTGTTTTGGAAGCTTTTTTTGTTCTTGCCATGCTCCTCCACCTGTTTTGCTTCTTTTATATGTAGCATTGGCTTGTTTCCATTTTTCCGGAAAACTTTGCTCATTCCAAACTATTTGCGGATCTGGTCTTGATAGAATTATCTTTCCCCATCTTTCTAGTTTTTGCCCATTTGCCATATCTATTATTTCGTAGTCTTCCCAATTATTTGCAACTTTCATTTCTACTCCATTCCTTCGGCCACCAAAGTTGTTCTTTTTTTTGAGAGCCGTAATTGATTACTTTTAATTTATCTAATTATTGTTCCTAAAGTTACTATAAAATTATATATCAATATTGAATTAACCATTGAAAAAATTAAAAACAAGGCAATTGAAGTTTTTAAAAATATATTTTTCCCGCTTGTCCAATTTTCCTTTTCATTATTGAAATCCAAATTTTTCTCTTCAGTATTTTCCATATATAAAAACCTCCTTTTAGTCTTATATATGTATATGCTCTTATTTTTTAATTTATTACTAATTTTTTATAAAAACTAATGATTTTTATATAATTTTATTTAAACTTCATTTCATGTTAAAACATTCTTTTTATATATTTTCTTTAATCTATAAAAAGAACTTTTTATAACAGAGAAAAAGACAGTATTTTTTTACAAAAACACTGTCTTAATTTTAAGCTTTTTTTGCTATTTCAGCAATTTCTGCAAATGCTTTTTCATCACTTACAGCGATTTCTGCAAGCATTTTTCTATTTATTGTTACATTAGCTTTCTTTAATCCAGCGATTAATTTGCTATATGTTAAACCATTCATTCTTGCAGCTGCGTTTATTCTTGTTATCCATAGTTTTCTGAAATTACTCTTTCTATCTTTTCTTCCAACATATGCATATGATAATGATTTTAAAACTGCTTGATTTGCATTTCTAAATCTGTAATGTTTTGCTCCATAATATCCTTTTGCTTGTTTTAATACTTTTTTATGTCTTTTTCTTGTTATTTTTGCTGTTTTTACTCTTGCCATTTAATTTTCACTCTCCTTATTCTTTTTTATTATCCACCATATGGCATTAATTTTTTAATTGTTTTTTCGCAAGTTTTATCTGCATAAGCTCCTGGGCGTCTGCTTGATAATTTTTGTCTTTTTGTTTTATTTGCTAATAAGTGTCTTCTATTAGCTGTTGTTCTTTTTATTTTTCCTGTTGCTGTAACTTTATATCTCTTTGAAGCTGCTTTATTTGTTTTTAATTTTGGCATTTTTATTACCCCTTTCTTGTTATATATATATTATTAAGCTTTTTTAGCTAGTATAATAAACAAATTCTTTCCTTCGAATTTTGGAGGTTTTTCAACTGTTGATACCTCTTTTAATTCTTCAATAAACTTATTTAATACATTTTCACCCAATTTAACATTATTTACTTCTCTTCCTCTAAATCTTACTGTTATTTTTACTTTGTTTCCGTCTTCAAGGAATTTTTTTGCATTTTTTGCTTTGAATGTAAAATCATGTTCCTCAATATTTGGTGTTATTCTTATTTCTTTTGTCTCTTGTATTTTTTGTTTTTTCTTTGCTTCTTTTTCTTTTTTTGCTTGCTCAAATTTGTATTTTCCATAATCCATTATTTTACATACTGGTGGAACTGAATTTGGTGCAACTAATACTAAGTCTAATTTCTTTTCGTAAGCCATATCTAATGCTTTGTGAAAATCAATTGTTCCTAGCTTTTCTCCGTTTTCATTTATTAAGTTAACTTCTTTTGCTCTTATTTCCTCATTGATAGGTAAATCTTGTTTTATATAAAACACCTCCACTTATTTTCATAATAAGATTTTTTCTTATTACAACAAAAAAATTGACTTTGCTACAAGTCAATCCACATCAATAAATAAATTATATGCGCGGTACGCACACTATTATATTTAAATTTATAACCTTTTCCTAAATGTTAAGGTGAGAAGTGGATAGCTTCTTCTTGTAACGTTAATATTATACATTCATTTTTCTTTATTGTCAATACCCAATTTCAAATTTTTTTTTGATTTTTTTTAATTTTCCTATTGAATTTATTTAACTTTTATTATAGTATATAATGCGAAGAAATGAGATTACATAGGAGGTACTGAAATGCCAAGAAAAACAAAAGAAATTAATGAAGAAAAAATTGCAGAAAAAGAAGTTGAAGCTGTTTTAAGTAAAAAAGAGGCTAAAGCAACTGCAAAAAAGGCTACTAAAACAACTTCTTCAAAAGTCAAAACTACTGGCACTTCTTCAAAAACTACAAAAACAAAAAAAACTACCAAAAGCGCAGAAGCAAAAAAAACAGTGCAAAAAATTAAAACAAAAACAACATCTTCCCAAAAAAGAGCAACAAAAAAAGATGTTAAAACCATTACAACTTCTATGCCAATGGCTGTAGAATATTATGACTTACCTTATAAATACAATACAACTATTGTTAAAGTATTATATCAAAACCCAACAACACTTTTTGTTTATTGGGAAATTTCAGATGAAGATATAGAAAATTATAAAAAAATATATGGAGAAAACTTTTTTGAAACAACAGACCCTATATTAACAATTTATAATGATACTATGAATTATACATTTGAAATTCCAATAAATGACTATGCAAATTCTTGGTATTTTAAAATAAATGATGCAAAATGCAACTATCATGTTGAATTAGGTAGACGTACAAAAAATCATTACACGGTTCAAGAAAATTATGTATATATTACCTCTTCAAATATAATTGAAACACCAAATAATAAAATACTATTTTCTACAAACAAAAATAATAGCATTTATTTTAAAAATACAAAAAATAATTCATATAGAAAAATTGAATTACCGCAAATTATATCTAATTTAAATCTAACAAATAAGGAATTTGATTTTCCACTTATAAGAAACGTGCAAGACTTATATACACGTATTTTCCAAATAGAAGATATTGAAAGCCTTAATACTATTTCAAATCCTTCTTCTGGCAATCCATCTTCCTCAAGTGGTTTATCATCAAGATTTAATTAAAAGGAGAACTAAAATGCAACAAAAAAAAGGTTATGTAAGTTTTGTATTACATGCACATCTTCCATTTATACATCATCCAGAAAGTGATGACTATTTGGAAGAATCTTGGCTTTATGAAGCCATTTCAGAAACATATATACCATTACTTACAAATTTTCAAAAACTAGTAGATGAAGGAGTTAATTTTAGAATTACAATGTCTATGACTCCTCCTTTACTTTCTATGTTAGACAATAAATTACTACAAAAGAAATACATAAATTATTTAAAAAGATTAATTGAATTATCTGAAAAAGAAATAATTAGAACTGCAAATGATACTAGATTAAATGAATTATCTAAATATTATTTTGATAGATATTCTAACGACTTACATTTATTTAAAGATGTATATAAATGTAACCTAATTGAACAATTTAAACACTTTCAAGATTTAGGTGTATTAGAAATTATAACTTGTGGTGCTACACATGGATATTTTCCAATATTATATGTAAATGAAAAAACAGTTAAAGCTCAAATTGCAGTTGGAGTTCAAACATATGAAAAATATTTTGGTAGAAAGCCACGTGGAATATGGCTTCCAGAATGTGGATATGTTCCAGAAGCTGACAAATATTTAAAAGAATTTGGAATAGATTATGCAATTACAGAATCTCATGGAATTTTATATGCAAACCCAACTCCAATATACGGAACATATGCACCTATTGTTTCTCCAGATGGATTGATAGCTTTTGGAAGAGACATGGAATCTTCAAGACAGGTTTGGAGCTCAATAAACGGATATCCTGGAGACTATAATTATAGAGAATTTTATCGTGATATAGGTTACGATGCAGATTATGACTATATAAAACCATATATAGCACATAATGGAGTTAGGGTTCATACAGGAATAAAGTATTATAGAATTACCGGTAAATCTGAATTTAAAGATTACTATAATGTTCAATGGGCTAAAGATTCAGCAGAAAGACAAGCAGGTCACTTTTTAGATAGTAGAAATGCACAAATAGAAAACTTAAGCCCTTTTACTGCAAATCCACCAATAATCCTTTGTCCATATGATGCAGAATTATATGGTCACTGGTGGTATGAAGGACCATATTGGCTTTATATTTTATTTAAGAAAATTTATTATGATGATTGTAACTTTGAACTTATAACACCATCTGAATATATTGATAAATATCCTGAAATGCAAGAATGTACTCCTTGCCGTTCAAGTTGGGGAGCAAATGGATATAGTGAAGTATGGCTAAACAATACAAATGACTATGTTCACAAACATTTACATGTTGCAGGAGATAGAATGGTTGAACTTGCAAACTTATTTCCTGAAAGTACCGGAATAGAAAAAGAAGCATTAAATCAATGTGCTAGAGAATTATTGCTTGCACAAAGTAGTGATTGGCTATTTATTATAACAAATGGAACGATGGTTGATTACGCAAAAAAACGTATAAAAGACCATATAGGTAGATTTACCAAACTATATTATCAAATTAAAGAGGGGAAAATTGATAAAAATTTCTTAAAAGATATTTCTATCAAGGATTGTGTATTTCCTGATATTGACTACAAAATTTATAAATAAAATTCGATTACTTGATTAATCGAATTTTTATTTTTTTGTACAACTTTCTAATTTATTTAATCAGAATATTATACATCATGTAGAAAGAATACTTCTACATTTTTGTATATTGAATAAAAAATACTTTTTCGCAAATAATATTTTTATAAGGAGAGTTGTCATGAAATCACTATGTATAAAAACCAATAATAAAAACAGCATAAATTACATTTTAAGCGAATTAGAAAATCTAAAAATTGAAAATACTTATTATGTTTTAAAAGATTTCAAAAACTTTACTAACATTATAATTCACTATACTGGCGAAAATATTGATGATTTTTATTCAGAAATATCATCTGTTCTTTCTTATTTAGTTCTTGATAATTACGAAGAAACTATTTTTAAGAAAATATTATCCCAAAATTATTTTTATTTTGATAAATTTGAGCTTGAAACTATAATATCAATTTGTTTTGAAATTTTAGACGACAATTTAGATTTTTCTATTGATGATAGATTTATAATTTTATTTAATAGTTTTTATAATTATATTTATTATAAAAAAAAATTATTTCTAACTGGCTTTATAAATTTTAGATTAAAGAAATATTTTCTATTTTTAGAAAATATTGTGGATATTGCTGTTAATAAATATATAATTGAACGAGAATATATAGAATTTATTTCTTTATTAAAATATTATATAAATTCTAATAAAAGTACGTGTAATGTAGTGCATTTATTGTATACTTCAAGCGGTTCTTGTTTGTTCGATGAGCATAATAACTTAATTGATACCTCTAAAATAAAATTAGATTCAACTTACTTATCTGATATATCATTTTCAGAAAATGACTATATATTAAATGCTTTATTAACACTTCTTCCACAAAAAATTATTATTCATATAGATGAACCTTATGACGATTTTATTAATACTTTAAAATTAGTTTTTGAAAAAAGAATTATTTTTGAGAAAAAGCTACTTGGCTTTGGTAAATAAAATTAAACTGTTGTCAAAATCTTTGATGATTCTATCAACAGTTTAATTTATCAGAAAGAATTTCAACTTAAATGTTAAACAGAAATTCTTATTTTTTATTTTATTTTAAATACCACAACACTCATGTCATCTTTATTTATACCATAGTCATTGTCTATTGCTTCTTTTAAAACAATATCCGCTATTTTTTGTGGGTTTTGACTTTCAATATCTTCTAATAAATATCTAAGCCATAATTCTTTGTTTTTATACTCAACATTTGAGTCCAAAACACCGTCGCTGCACATTAAAATTATATCTCCATGTTCTAAATCTTTGTCATATGTTGTTAATTTTATTTCTTCTAATGCTCCAGCTGGTAAAGTTAATGTTTTTAAAATCTTTACATTTTTATTATTTTTTATGTATGATGGGCAAGCTCCATTTTTAATAAATTCAATATTTCCTTGATATAAATCAACTATTGCAATATCTAATGTTGCAAATATTTCTTCTGTTGTATTTAATATTGCTTTATTAATTAATTCAATAGAAGTATTTTTATTAAATCCTGCTGTTAATAGCCTTTCTAACATTTTTATTGCTATTTGACTACTTTTTCTAGCTTCTGGTCCTGAACCCATTCCATCACTTATTGCAATTAAGTTTTTTCCGTCTCTTAATCTTATATTTAATATTGAATCTCCTGAAACAGAACTTTTATTTTTTACGGCTCCCGTAATTCCTAAATTCATTATATATTTATCTGCAGACATAAAACTTAAGTAGCTTTTGCCTTTTGTAATTTTAGTAAGCTTTTCGTTTAATTCTATTTTTTCTTGTAAAACATCTTCAAGAATTTTTTCGATTTTTTGTATATCATTATTTACAATCCCTTGTTCTACTACATTTAAATACATATCTATAAAAAATCTTTCGTTTTTATTTCTATGTACCCATAGTTCTTGAATTTCAATATCTTTTTGCTTTAAAAGCATTAGAATTTTTTCTTTTTCAACTTCATATTCTTCTTTTTCTTTTATTTCTTCTTCAATGTTAGTTGCAATATTGGAAATTGCTTTGGAAATTTGCCCTAATTGTGCTTGCATGCTTTTTTTGCTTTCTTTTATTTTTTCATTACATACAAAATTTGTTTTACTTACTCTAAATGATGAATTCACCTTATTTACAACTTGTCTTATATTTTCATTTAAATATGAACTTACTTTTTCATCATCACTTCCTATTATGTAATTATTAAATTTAGCAAATGTTTCTAGTAAATCTTTTCTATCTATTTCTTGTTTTTGATTTAATATGTTGTATAATTCATCTACTATTTTATTCGGAACTTTTACTAAATCGTCATATAACATATTGTCTGGAATTGTATCTAATTCATTTAATAATTCTGAAATAAATAAATTCTTGTTTTGTTCTATTACATCCTGACTATTTGTTAATTCTTCAATTTCTTTATTATATGTATTTGCCATATTTTCAATGGTTTCTGAAACTATATTTAATTTTTCAGCTGTATTTTTTCCTGTAACTAAGGTTTTATTATTAAATGCAGGTAAATATTTTGAATGCCCAATAAATTCTTCTATATCAATATTTATTTTATTTGGTACTGCAAATAATGCAATTGCTGCAATTAATATTTCTTTTAAAATTTGTGTATCTATGCTTGTCCCATTTGTTATGTATGCTAAAATTCCATTTCCTACAATAAATCCAACTATAACTCCTGGTCTACCAAATTTATTTAATGCTCCTGCTATCATTCCCGAAATTGCAAATGCTGCTACAACACTTGGTTCATATTCCGCAATTATACCTAACATTGCTCCTATTGTAACACCTGAGGTTGTCCCAATTAATATTCCATTTTTCCACCCTAATATTAATACAATTAATATGCTTAAAATGTTTCTTATTGAAAACCCAAGTATTTGAGCATTTCCAAATCCAGCAACTGCTATTGCTAAAACCAAACTTGCTCCCATCACTTCTTCTAATGAAAAAGCTTTTTTTACATTCATTTCATCAAGAACATTTAGTGAATTTACAAAGATTTTATAGAATATTACAACAATTATTGCATTCGTTATATTTACTATCAAATTATATATTGTAAATGCCCCTAGAACATATCTAAAAAATGAAACTACTAACACACTAAAAAATACTCTTTTACTTAATTTTAGCTTCTCATTTTTTATTTCTTCATTGTATTTTGGTCTTTTTATTAAAAATGTAGCCATTAATACTAGTGTTGTTAAAATATAATTTACTCCACCTGCTGCTCCAAATCCTATAATATTTCCTATTATTGAAATTATTATTATTCCGAATACTGGAATTTCCGATGCTAAACAAGCCGCTATTAATGCTAAACTAAATGGAGATACCTCTCCTCCCAAACCTATTATTGATACTAAAAACGTTATTACATATAAAACTACCTTTTTTACTGTTATTACATTTTTAAATACATTTACTACGTTGTCTATCTTTTCTTTATTACTTTGTGTAATTTCTTCATATTGCACATTTTGAAACATCCTTACCACCTCTATTTATTTTAATTTTTTTACTTTCTTTAGTATAAAAAAATTAATTATTTATTGGTAACATTTTAATATTTTTATTTTGATTTTTTTGTCTATTTTAGTACCTAAAACTTAAAAACTTTTTTGCATTTTATGATATTATAAATTCGTTTTTTTTAATTTTAGACAAATTGCTTTGCTTATTTTATTATATATTGGCAAAAAAGGCAAGGTATTAGCGAAATTTTTATTTAAAAATTTAAATCTTTTGTTGCTACTTAAGCAGTACTACATAAAAAGTCCGCGTCAGCGATACTTATAATAAAAATGCTTTGGTGGTACCGGTACAGGGGCGTATCAAAGTATTTTTATTATAAGTATTGAGGTTAAACAGGACTACCTATTTTAATGCTTAAGCAGCAACAAAAGATTGACTTTGGCTCAATTTATTATTATAATATATTGTGAGGAGATTATATATGAGTGAAAATGAAGTAAGAGAACCTATTCAAAAACGTTCAATAGAAAAAAAAGAAAAAATAATCCAAAAGGGATTTGAATTGATTTGTAAAAAAGGATATTATAATACAAATACTGCTGAAATTGCCAAATTTGCGGGTGTTTCAACTGGTATTATATATAATTATTTTAAAGATAAACACGATATTTTAATTGAAGGTGTAAAGAAATATGCAAGTGATATTTTTTATCCAATGATAAATGTTGCAGACGAAAAGTTTGAGAAAAAAGACTTTGAAAAAGTTTTAAGAAACATGATTTCTAATTATATTAAAAATCATAAATTATCTCAAAGTGCTCATGAAGAATTAATCTCAATGGCTCATTCCGATAAAGAAATTGAAGAATTTTTTCATCATCATGAAATGGAAGTGACAAAAAATATTACGCGTATTTTAATTCGAAATGGATTTTCCAAAGAAAATTTGACCGAAAAAGTTCACATTGCACTTGGATTAATTGACAATTTGTGCCACGAAATTGTTTATCACAAACATAAAGAACTTGATTATAAACTTATGACCGACATAGTTATAAATACTATATTAAAATTATAAAATATAAATTATAAAATATAAATTATAAATTCTAAATTCAGAACATGTTTAAAAAAAGACTTTTTAGCTTATTTCGAACAAATTTGAGTTCACTTAAGCTTAAGTCTTTTTTATTTTTAACATTTCTTCTGTTTGTCTTTCCTTTTAAACCGGCACAAAATGTGTTTTTTTATTTTAACATATTCTATCAGTTTATCTTTTTTCTAAACCGACTCAAAATGAATATTTTTTTATTTATGCATTTCTAACTAACTCTTCCATTGCAGATTTTAAATCTTCAAGCTTTTTGTTAGCACATTCTTCGCATTTTCCTTTAACTCCCATGTAAAGTTTAATTTTTGGTTCTGTTCCAGAAGGACGAACACAACACCATGCATCATCTTCTAATTCATAATATAAAACATTTGACTTAGGTAATCCTGTTTTTGTTTCTTCCCCTGTAACCATATTTTTTACATAGTCTCTATCAATATCTTTGAAAGTAACAACTTTATATTCTCCAATTGATTTAACATCTTTGTTTCTCATGTTTGTCATCATTGATTTGATTTTTTCAGCACCTTCACTACCTTCTAATACTATAGAAACTTGCCCTTCTTTGTAATAGCCATATTTTTCGTAAATATTGTTCATTTGTTCCCATAGTGTGATTCCTTTAGATTGATAATAAGCTGCCGCTTCGCATAAAGCCATAACTGCTGCTATTCCATCTTTATCTCTTGCATAATCTCCAATTAAACATCCATAGCTTTCTTCAAATCCAAACACATAAGTTTTATCTTTATTTTCTTCAGCTTTTTTCATAACTGCACCAATATTTTTAAATCCTGTTAACACTTCAATTGTTTCTAAATTATAATTATCAGCTATAGCTTTTGTTAAATTTGATGAAACTACTGTTGTAATTATCATTCCGTTTTCTGGTAAAATACCTTTTTCTTTCATTCTAGAAACTCTATATTCAGCAATAAGTAACGCTGACATATTTCCAGTATAATCCATATACTCTCCAGTTTTTGTATCTTTTGCATAAATTCCTAATCTATCTGCATCAGGATCAGTTGCCAAAACTATATCTGCGTCAACTTTCTTTGCTAGGTCTAATGCTAATTTAAAAGCTTTTTTATCTTCTGGATTTGGATAATCTACTGTTGGGAAGTTTCCATCTGGCTTTGCTTGTTCTGGAACAACATATACATTCTCAAACCCTAACTCTTTTAATAGTCTTTCTGCTACTGTATTTCCTGTTCCATGAAGTGGTGTATAAACTATTTTTAGTTTTTTTCCTTCCTCTTTAACAATTTCTGGTTCTAATATATGATTTTTTAAAGTTTCAATATATTTATCATCCATTTCTTTTCCAATAACGTTAAATAAACCTTTTTGAATTGCCTCTTCTTTTGATATTGTTTTTATTTCTTTAAAATCTGTAATTGCTCTAACTTTACCAATTATATCTTTATCTCTTGGAGCAACTATTTGTGAACCGTCATCCCAATAAACTTTGTATCCGTTGTATTTAGGTGGATTATGACTTGCAGTTATCATTATACCTGCTGTGCATTTAAGTTCTCTTACTGCAAAAGATAATTCTGGTACTGGTCTTAAACTTTCAAATAAATATGTTTTTATTCCGTTAGCATTTAATATAAGTGCTGTTTGTAAGCTAAATTCATCAGACATTCTTCTTGAATCATAGCTAATTGCAACTCCCATATCTTGAGTTCCTTGTTCTAAAATATAATTTGCTAAGCCTTGTGTTGCCTTTCCTACAGTATATTTATTCATTCTATTTGTTCCTGCACCTATTACTCCACGTAAACCTGCTGTACCAAATTCTAATTCTTTGTAAAATCTATCTTCAATTTCTTTTTCATTATCCTTTATTTCGTGCAACTCTTTTTTTGTTTCTTCATCAAATTCATCGCTTTCAAGCCATTTTTTATATTCATCCATGTATCCCATAATTCATTCTCCTATCTTTTATTTTGTTGTAAAACAAATTTTATAACTTTTTTATAAGCAAAAAGACAGCTCTACTCATTCTTTATTATGACTGCGTAAAACTGTCTTTTTATTTAATTATAAAACTATTTTAAGTTATGATAATTTTTATATAGCTCTCTTGCTGTTTCAGGGCTATCTACTCCAGTTGCATTTTTACAAGGTGCAAACTCTTCCTCTCTTTTTCCTCTTAAAACTATCATATCATCCAATTCTCCAAATGCATCAAATAAAAATGCTTCGAATTTATATGCATTAGGACTTGTTGGTTCAACTTTGTTTCCATCTTTATCTATATATGTAGCTTTTTTAAATGCACTATGATATGGTAATGGTTTTTGCCCCATTCTTTCAATTGCATCTAAACTAAATAAGTTACAAAGAATATGTGATTCTCCAAAAACTAATTCTCCATTTTCATCTGTTTTTTCTGCTAATTCTTGAGAAATTTCGGAATATTCTATTACATATGGTTTTCCATCTTTTTTGCAGAATACTCCAACTTTTTCTTGTGGATTTGCTTTAATAATTGATTTTCCTACAGCTGCAACATTTTTATCTATTGCAATTCCTAAAAATACTGGGTCTACCATTTGAGCTAAGCAGTTATCAACTCCACCTATAAATGCCCATTCTATTCCCATTCTTCTCATTTCATCAGTCATTTTATTTCTAACTAATGATTCAAAAATTCCACCATGTCCATCAGCTGCTTCTTTTACTAATCCGTCTTCTCCAATTAAAATTTTTCCTTCTGTGTCTATCATTGGTAATTCTCCTTGTTGGAAGAAGAATATTGTTTTATCTTTTTCATATCCAAAGAATTTATTTTTTTCAAAGAAGCTTATTGTTTCATCATTATTTTCTCTACTTGTCATAATAAACCATGGAATTATAACATTATATTTTTTTTCAGCTTCTTTTATTGTATCTCTTAATAATTCAAATAATGGTTTATGAGAATCTAATCCTATGTCAAAAGTTCCTTTTGGTCCTTTATGACCTAATCTTGTTCCTTGTCCTCCGGCCATTGTTACAACAGCTAATTTTCCTTCTTTTATTGCCTTTTCTCCAATTGCTTCAAATTCTTTATATTGTCCATTTAATTTATATTTGTCAAAAAATTGTATAGGTTCTATTACTGAATTACTTAAATCCTTAGATTTTTTTGTTCCTTCATACAAACTATTGATTAAACTATAATCAATTTTTTTAAGTTGTTCTAATAATCTTTTTTGTTTTGCTTCTTCTAATTGGCTATATCCATTTAATAAATGTTCTTGCCCAAATTTTTTTAATTTCCATTCAATTTCTTCAAATGTTTCTTTCATAAAAATCATCCTTTCTTAAAATGATAGTATCACTACTATATAACATTTTTTTTATTTTTTCAATAGTTTTTTTTATTTTCTATATCTTAAAAAGCGAAACTTCTTTTGTCTTTAGGTTCACTTTCCCTAAGAACATTTAAGTTTCGCATAATTTTTTCATATGTATTTTCTTTTATTTTAAACATGATTATATTTTAAAACATTTAATATATCATCATGTTCTTCATTTATTTTTACCATATCGTTTTTTACTTCGTCAAATTTGTAACAGTTTATGATTTCTATATTCTCATAATTTTTCTCTAATTTATTGTTTATTTTTTCAATATATTTTCTACTACCATTTACAAATACTACCTTTTCATTATTTAATTTTTCGTCTTTATTATTCCAATCAATATTTAATATTTGTTCTTTATTATCTATATTTAATTTTGATAATAATACATTCATACTATCTTCTAAATTTTCTTCTGTAATTATTTTTATTTCTTTTTCTTCTTTTAGTTTCTCGTTTATATATGGTAATATTATCATTTCCAAATGAAAATCACTTGCATAAAAACTGCATACCTTTTTAATTTTCTTTTCATTCTTAACCATAATATTCCTCCTTATATTTTGAATAACTCTAGCGTTATTCCTTTCTTTTGAGTACTGGTAAATTTTACCATTTTAATTTTTCAATGTCAATAATTTTAAAAATAAATTCATCTTGTTTTTTCGACATTGTATATTTTATAAAAAATGGTTAATACTTATCATAAAAGAAAAAATTTAACAAAAAAGTTTTATTTTATAAGTGGAGGTTAATTATGATAAATTTTAAAAATTTTATACTAAATTCCAAATTAAAAATTGCCATTATTTTAATTTTTTTACTTTCTCTTTATACTTATATTTGTGCTCTAACATACGTACAAGCAGTATCTGCTAATTTATCTGAAGGTGTTTTTAGACTTCATGTTATTGCAAATAGTGATACTGATTACGACCAAAATTTAAAATACTTAGTTAGAGATAGTCTTTTAGAATACATGAATGATATTTGCAAAGATGTTTCTACAAAAGAAGAAGCAATAGCTCTTTGCTATGAAAACCTAGATACTTTTAAAGATATAGCCATTAAAGTAGTTAGGGATAATGGTTTTGATTATGATGTAAACGTAATAATTGGAAACTTTTCTTTCCCGACAAAAACTTATGGTGATATTTCTTTTCCAGCAGGTATGTATGATGCTTTAAGAGTAGAAATTGGAAGTGCAAGTGGTCAAAACTGGTGGTGTGTGATGTTTCCATCTCTTTGCTTTATTGATGTAAGTTCTGGCGTTCTTGAAGAAGATTCTAAAGAGTTATTAGAGCAAAATCTTTCTCATGAATCTTACGAAATAGTTTCTAATAATTCTGATAATGAAATAAAACTTAAGTTTAAAGTATTAGAGTTGTTTGGAAATAATGAGATTTTTACTTCGAAAAAATAGTTTATTTTTGATTTTACTTTACTCTTTTACAAATTCTTAATTAATGTTATTTTTTTGCGGTATAATCAAATCTAAACAAATTTACAAAAAACAGTTGTAAAAAATTAAAATTTATGGTATATTCTTTTATAAGTCAGAGTGTCTTTATGCACTCTCTTGTTGACGTGAGAAAACAAAAAATTTGGGGGTATACATTTTGGAAAAATTAGTAATAAAAGGCGGAACAAAATTAAAAGGTGAAGTTACAATAAACGGTGCAAAAAACGCAGCAGTTGCAATATTACCAGCAACATTATTAATCAATGGTGAATGCACAATTGAAAATCTACCTAATATAAGCGATGTACAAATTTCTTGTGAAATTTTATCTGCATTAGGTGCAAAAATAGAATGGATTGGTAAAAACAGTATAAAAATTGATACAAGAAATATTACAACAACTAACGCTCCATTAGATTTAACTAGTAAATTTAGAGCATCATATTACTTAATTGGTAGCATGCTTAGTAGAAAAGGTGAAATTCAAGTTGGAATGCCAGGAGGATGCAATTTAGGTGCAAGACCTATCGACCAACATATTAAAGGATTTGAACTTTTAGGAGCTACTGTAGATGTATCTCAAGGAAAAATTACAGCTTCTGCCGATAAATTAGTAGGAACATCAATATATATGGATATAGTTTCTGTTGGAGCAACAATAAATGTAATGCTTGCTTCTGTCTTAGCAGAAGGAACAACTGTTATTGATAATGCTGCAAAAGAACCTCATATAGTTGACGTTGCAAACTTCTTAAACACAATGGGTGCAGATATTAGAGGTGCTGGAACAGATATGATAAAAATAAATGGAGTTAAAGAATTAAAAGGTAATGCAACTTATTCTATAGTACCAGATCAAATTGAGGCCGGAACATTTATGCTTGCTGCTGTTGCTTCAAGAGGAGATATTTTAATAAAAAACTGTATTACAAAACATTTAGAATCTATAACAGCTAAAATATTAGAAATTGGTGGTAATGTAGAGGATCATGGAGATAGTATAAGAGTTTGGTGTAACGAAAGACCAAATAAAGCTTCAATCAAAACTCTTCCATATCCAGGATTTCCAACAGACTTACAACCTCAAATGGGAGTTGTTTTGTCAACAGCAAACGGAAATAGTAGAATAGTTGAAAGCATCTGGGATTCAAGATTTCAATATACAGAAGAGTTAAATAAAATGGGAGCAAATATTATGGCTCAAGGAAAAACAGCCTTTTTTGAAGGTGTTGATCATTTAGTTGGCGCTCCAGTATATTCTTCAGATTTAAGAGCTGGTGCAGCCTTAATAATTGCCGGAATTATTGCAGAAGGAACAACCGAAATATACAATTTACAACATATTGATAGAGGCTATGAAAACATAGAAGAAAGATTTAGAAAACTTGGTGCCAATATCGAAAGAGTAAAAGAATAATATACGAAAAGAAAGTGTAGAAAATGTTAAATTTTTGTAGTTTATATAGTGGTAGTAGTGGAAATAGTTTATTTGTGCAATCTGATAGTACAAAAGTATTGGTAGATTGCGGAGTAAGTAGTAAAAAAATAGAAGAAGCACTTAAGCAAATAGAAGTTGATGCTTCTTCTATTAATGCTATATTAGTAACACACGAACATGTTGACCATGTTAAGGGTTTGTCAACTTTTTCTTCAAAATACAATATTCCAATTTTCGCAAATCAAGAAACATTTGATAATATGGAAAAGTACATAACTAAAGTTAAAGATAATAACATAAAAAAATTTAATGTATCTGAAAATTTCACAATTGGAGATTTAAAAATTTCTCCATTTTCAATACCTCATGATGCAGCTAATCCTTGTGGATTCAATATTTCAGATAACCACAATAAAATTAGCATAGCAACAGATATTGGTCATATGAACAATAATCTTTTAAAAGAACTTGAGGGTAGTTCATTTGTGCTATTAGAATCAAATTATGATACAGAAGTTTTAAAATGTTGTTCTTATCCATTTAAATTAAAATCTAGAATTTCCGGTCCAAACGGCCATCTTTCTAATAATATAGCTAGTAAGACAATTTCTTATTTATTTAAAAATGGACTTAAACAAGCAATGCTTGGACATTTGAGTAAAGAAAGTAATTTTCCTGAACTTGCATATAGAACAACTATTGATGAATTAATTTCAAATGGAATAGATGAAAATAAAGTTCGTTTAAGTGTTGCAAGCAGAGAACATCCAGGTAATTTAATAACTATTTAATAAAATTTATATTTATTGTAGGGAAAAATATATGGGGTGTATATTATTTGGGTATGGGATAATTTTTTCCCAAATTTTCCCTACAAAATTAATAACTTTTTGATTTTTTTTGATAAAAATTTTATGATCAATTTTTTTAAGATAAAAATAATTAAAATAAAAAGTAAAAAATATATAATCATAATACCTCTTTTCTAGTTTATAATATTTTACTTTTTATTTTATTTTTTGTCAACAATAACATTTTGACATTTTTCGACATTTATTCATTCTAAATCCTTTGTTTCTAAGCTTTAAATAGAATCTTACAAACTATTATTGAAGTAATAATTCCAACAATATCCGCAATTAAGGCAGCTTTTAAAACAAATCTTATGTTTTTTATTTTAACACTTCCTGTGTATACAGCAATAGTATATAAAGTTGTTTCTGTAGCTCCCATAATAACTGCAGCTGTTATTCCAATTATACTATCTACTCCAAAGCTTTTCATTATATCTGTAGCAACAGCAATTGAAGCACTTCCAGAAATAGGTCTTAAAAAGCAAAGTGGTAATATTTCACTGGATATTTGTAATTTAATTAATAAAGGATTTATAAAATTAACTATTAACTCTATCAAACCTGAATTTCTAAGTAAACCTACTGCTAAAAAAAGTCCTACTAATGTTGGAAATAATTTTATAGTTATCTCTATCCCTTCTTTTGCTCCTTTTAAAAAAAGCTCAAATATTTTTTTCTTTTCTAAAACTGCTTTAAAAACAATAATAAAAATTACAAGAGGCATTGCTATATTTGAAATATAATTTAACATAAAAAAATCTCCGTTTTTAAATTATTTTTTCTTTTCCAATTTAATAAATATTTTAACAGCAATTGTTCCACAAATTACTGCACAAACACCTGAAACCCATACAGGAAAAATGATTTTAGTAGGATTTTGTGAACCAAGCGAACTTCTAATTGCAATAACTGTTGTAGGAATTATTTGTAATGAGGCTGTATTTAATACAATAAACATTGCCATCGAATCCGTAAGCACATCCTTATCAGGATTTTTTTCCTGCATTGTTTGCATAGCTTTAAGCCCCAAAGGAGTAGCTGCATTTCCTAATCCTAAAAGATTTGCAATAATATTCATTAAAATTTCTTTATACTCTTTATCTGTTTTTTTTATGTCTTTAAATAAAACTTTCATAATTGGAGATAATACCTTTGAAAGAATATTCATAATATCTGTATTTTCTGCAATTTCCATTATTCCAGACCAAAGGCACATCATACCAATTAATGTAAGTGTAAGTTCTAGTGCACTTGAAGTACTCTCGAAAATTGAATTATTTATATTTTCAATGTTGCCTGTAATAAATGCAAATATTATAGAAATAATTATAAAAAAAGGCCAAATTATATCTAACATTTTAAATTTATTAGTAATTAATACTTACTAATATACTCCTTCCTTATGTAGTTATAGCTATTTTTAGTTTTTACTTTATTGTTTTTTTGAAATATAAAACGTATGAAATAAAACAATTTTGTATTTTTATATGCGTATACGAAATGACCTAAAGGTCTAAATTTTTATTATTAATTAGTGTCAAGAAGTTTCGGAAAACTTTTCTAAAAACTTCGTGATATTTTTAAAATATTAAAATTTATAGAAACAACAAACTATAAATTTTTAGTCCTTAGTAATACATTGTCAATGAAGAAAATGTATAAAATGACCT
>JAFTFU010000194.1 GCA_017458285.1 Clostridia bacterium
AAAATGTTGTTTTTTAATTATTAACCTTCTGGCTCAGTAACGCACTTTTTTTGCTCTCTGGCAGAAAATGTTGTTTTTTAATTATTAACCTTCTGGCTCAGTAACGCACTTTTTTTGCTCTCTGGCAGAAAATGTTGTTTTTTAATTATTAACCTTCTGGCTCAGTAACGCACTTTTTCTGCTCTCTGGCAGAAAATGTCCAAAACTAAAATCCAATGATATTATTATACATTTCGATTGCATAATTATCTGTCATACCTGAAATATAATAAATAATTGCCCTGCAAAAATCCGTTTTTTCTTGAATATCAAAAACAATCTTATTTTTTTGATATTCATTTCTATTTAAATTCCAATAATTTGAAAACCAATCTTCAAAATCTTTTATAAGTTTTGGATACATGCTTTTAATCTTTTGTTTATTTGTAAATGCTTCTTTTAAAGTATCATAAATCATGTTTAAAATGACACTAAAATATTCTGTTGATTTATCTAACCTTTCGGACAAATATATATTTTTATAATTAAATCTTTTTAGTTCATTTAGTTTTTTAAACATTTCTTCAGAAAAACATAGGCCTTTTTCCACACTTGAATTATTGCACACATCATATATAAGTTCATTTATGATGACGGTATTGTTTATCTTTTCTCCTGAATTATGATTAATTAGCTTATGCAATTCTTCTAAATGTTCATCTAGAACTCCTAATGTAATTGCATCTTCAATATCTCTACCTAAATAAGCTATTTTATCAGCAAGTTTTACAACGCATCCTTCCCATGTGTAAGGCGCAAATTGATTTGGCCTTTTGTATTCGCTTAAGTCTATAAAGTCTTCTCTTGGACGTAATTCATTTTCATCAATTTCACCACAATGTGAAATAATTCCATCTCTTACCGCATAGGTTAAATTTAAATTCTGTTTGTTTCCATATGGATCTTCTAAAAGCTCAATATTATCTACCATTTCTAATCCATTTTTTTCGTGCCAAAACGTTTCTCCTATATCTCTTGTAGCAATTTTAGATAATACTCTTTCTCCTGCATGACCAAATGGACTGTGTCCTATATCATGTGCTGTTGCAATTGCTTTTGTTAGTTCCACATTAAGTCCTAAGTATTTTGCAATAGTATAGCTTATTGATTCAACATGTGCTACATGCTCACTTCTTGTGCAAATATGATCATTTTCTGGCGAAAAGAATACTTGTGTTTTATGCTTTAATCTTCTATATGCTGTGCTATGTATAATTCTAGTATAATCCCTTTCAAATTCTGTTCTAATATCCTCTTTTCTCTTATACAGCTCGTTTTCTCTTTTTATCATGTTTTCCCATTTTGGATTTGTTTCTTGCGCTGCATATTCTTTTAATATATCTTTCATTTTATCATTTCCTTTCTTTTTTTGCATACCTGACTTAACAAAATCGTATAATTTTTTTCTTGTCTTATATAGGTCTTAAATAAGGTATTATCATTTCATGATAATACCTTATTCTATTTTTATTTATTCCACGTAGTCTTTTATACGCATCCCAATTAACCACTTATACTTATACTTATACTTATAATTATATTTATTCTTGTTCCATTTTGCATGCTTTTTTTATTGCTCTTGCTAATTGGTCTGCACAAGATGTTCCTCTCATTCCACACTTAATTCCACTGATTCTTTTTAATATTTCTTCTACTGTCATTCCTTCAACAAGTCTTGGAAGTGCTTGCAAATTTCCTGGACATCCTCCACCTAAAAATTGTACATCTGTTACTATATTTCCATTTAATTTGAATTTTATTATTTTTGAACATGTATTTTCTGTTTCGTATGTGTATTCCATTTTTTTCAATCCTTTCTTTATGTTCAATACTTACTATGTAGAATTTGCTTTTTTATTATTTTCTCTATTTACTACATATTTATTATATATTTTTTTCGCATTTTGTCAAGTTTATATAAATCTGCTAATAAAATTATCAATTGTCTGCCAATAAGTATCTCCATCTACAGTTGAAGCTAATGCGTGCCCTGCACCATCAATAACTAGTCTTTCTTTTTCACAGTTTGCTGCATTATATACTTCATCTAACATTTCAAATGGTACAAAATCATCTACATTTCCATGTATAAATAATGTTGGTGTTTTAGATTTTTTTAATTGTTCCACCGCTGATGCATCTTTAAATGAATAATTTGCTCTAATTTTACAAATTGTATTTGCTGCATATAGTACTGGAAATTCTGGCAAATTGAATAATTGGTTTAGTTTATAATTAAATTCATCCCATACAGATGTATATCCGCAGTCTGATATTGCAAGTTTTACATTACTTGGAAGATTTTCTCCCGTAGTCATCATTGTAGTTGCAGCTCCCATTGAAATTCCAAATAGCATAATTTTACTATTTTGATTTTTACTAATTATATAATTTATCCAATCTATAATATCTAATCTATCATGCCAGCCCATTCCGATATAATCGCCTTCAGATAGTCCATGTCCTCTTAGGTCTACCATTAAAACATTATATCCTCTTCCGTTAAATTTTTGGCTATATTCTGTCATTGCAATTCCTTTACTCATATACCCATGAATTACAATTGTCCAAACATCAGATTCTTCCTTGCTTTCTATTTCGTATGCATGTAATTTTAGATTGCCATTGTTGGTTGAAGTTATATATGCATCAGTTGAGTTTTCTTCAAGCCATTTTGTTTTTTCTTCCCACCACATTTTTTGTTCTTCAGTTTGCTCAGAACTTCCAACTACAAATTCTTTATCTGTTTTTGGATTTAACGAGATATTGTAAAAGTAGTTTCCAACTGCAAAATATATAATTACTAATAGTATGCATATTACTACCAAAATTATTAATAATATTTTTATTCTATTTTCCATTTTCTTCACTGTCCTTCCTTTTTTAACAATCATTTTCTGACTATATGGTTTAAACGTAGTGCATTTAGTACAACAGTTAAACTGCTAAAAGTCATAGCCATAGCTGCAATCATAGGATTAAGTAGTATTCCGAATGGTTTTAAAATTCCCGCTGCAATTGGAATCATACAAATATTATAGAAAAATGCCCAAAATAAATTTTGTTTTATGTTTTTTATGGTTTTATAACTTATTTTTATTAATTCATTTATTTTTTCTATGTTATTATTCATTAAAACTACACCTGCTGAATCTATTGCAATATCAGTTCCATTTGAGATTGAAACTCCTATATCTGCTGTAACTAAACTTATGCTGTCGTTTATTCCATCTCCGCACATCATTACTAAACCATTCTTCTTTAATTCTTTGATTTTCTCTGCTTTTTCTTTTGGTGTAACATTTGATATTATATTTGTTATTCCAATTTCATTTGCTATATACTTAGCCGTTTTTTCATTATCACCTGTTAGCATTACTATATTGATATTTTGTTCTTTTAGTTTTTCAATTAGGCTTTTTGTGTTTTCTCTTAGTGTATCTTTAACTCCGAATTAAAGCTATTACTTTTTTATTTTTAGAAACAAATAAAATGCTATTTCCTTCCTCTGCTAAAGCTGTTTCATCATTTGCATTTTCTATATTTATATGTTTTTCTTCTATTAGCTTTCTATTTCCGATTAAGTATTCATTATCATTAATTTTCGCACAAACTCCTGCTCCTGCAATTGCTTTAAAATCTGTAGTTTTTTCTAATTTTATATTATTTTGTTTTGCAAAGTTTACAATTGCTCTTGCTATTGGATGTTCGCTGTCTTTTTCAATGCTTGCTATTTGCTTTATTATTTCGTTATCTGTTTCATCTGAATAGTTATATATTTTTGAAACGCTAAGTGTTCCGTTTGTTAGAGTTCCCGTTTTGTCAAAACAAATTGTTTTGACTTTATGTGCATTTTCTAAGCATTCACTTGATTTTATAAGTATTCCTTTTTGACTACATATTCCTGATGCTATTACTATTGCAAGTGGTGTTGCTAAACCTAAACTACATGGACATGCTATTACTAGTATTGATACAAATATGTTGATTGAAAATGCAAAATCTCTTGTAATTGCATACCAAATTACAAATGCTATAATTGCAATTATCAAAATTGTTGGTACAAAGTAACTGCTTACTATATCAGCAATTTTTGCAATCGGAGCTTTTGTGTTTGTTGCTTCATGAACTAGTCTTACTATTTCTGATACAGTTGATTGCTTTCCTATTTTTTCTGCTCTATATTTTATAGTTCCTTCATAATTTATGCTTCCTGCTATTACGTTTGAGTCTTTTTCTTTTTTTGCTGGAATACTTTCTCCTGTTATAAATGACTCATCTACATGAGTACTTCCTTCTATAACTTGTCCATCTACTGCAATTTTTTCTCCTGGTTTACAAATTACAATGTCTCCTTTTTGTATTTCATCTATTGTAACTTTTATTTTTACGCCTTCTCTTATTATTACTGCATTTTTAGGCGTTATTGTCATTAGTTTTTGAAGGGCTTCTTTTGTTTTATTTTTATTTTTGTTTTCTATGAATTTTCCTATTTCTATAAAAAATATTACAATTGCGGCTGATTCAAAGTAAAGATTTTCTACATAATTGGTTTTGCCTTTTATTATTTGGTAACTTGCAAATAAACTATATATAAAACTTGCTAAAACTCCTATTGTAACTAATGTGTCCATGTTTGGCGTTTTGTGCAATAAATTTTTTATTCCGCTTTTTAGTATGTTTATTCCTAATATTAAAACTATAACAGTTAATATAAATAGTGCAATCGTATAGTTTAATGGATGATTTATCATGTGCAAAAATGGTATTACAGGAAGCCCTACCATGTGTGACATTGATATGTATAATATTAAAATTGATATTATTGTTATAAATGTTAATTTGTATTTTTCTTTTGCATTTTTCTTTTGTTCTTTTTCATGTGTGTCTATTCCTAAACTTTTAAATCCTGCATTTTCTACAAATTTGTTTAAATCTTCTAATTTTAATTTTTTATCATCATATTCTATGCTCGCTGTGTTCATTACTAAGTTTACTGTTGCTTGTTTTATGCCTTGTTGTTTGTTTAGGTATTTTTCTAGCCCGTTTGAACATGCTGAACATGTCATTCCTTCTATTGATAATATTACTTTTTTCATATACATTTAACCTCTAGTATTTTAATTAAATATATTTCTTATTATAGTGTCGAATTTATATATTGTGTTTTAAATTTCTTCTTTGTGCCCACATTATACTACATGAATTAAGTATTTTCAATGTTTTTTTATTTTAATTTTTTGTAAAATTGTACCAATTTTATGTTTACAAAAGTAATAATTTATGGTAAAATATATAAAGTAATTTAAGAAGAGAGGTGTTTAAATATGAATGGTGAGTCTTTTAGGAGGGTACTACAGAAAGCAGCTAACCTTGTTGGCAATGTAGGAAAATACGCCGGACAACCAACAAGTCCTTTTATGGCTGAAATGGAGGATGATCCTGATTTATTTCAAAGACTGGCTGCAGCTAATAACGACGATTATTTAGCCAACAATGATGGTGAAAATACTGATGATGACCTATGCAAATAAAAACATTAGAAAAAATTCTAATGTTTTTTATTTTTTATTATAAAACATCAAAAAATGCGCATACTATAAAAAATAACAATTATGGAGGAAACATGAAAAAATATCTTTGGATAATAGTTCCTATAATACTTGTAGCTATTATGGCTATAATTTATATAATTACAAAAGAAAATTTTAATAAGGAAAATGATTCATATAGTACAGAAAAATTGAGTGCTAAACAAAACATTGACAATACTAGTAAACAAGATTCATCGGATGACGCAGAAAATAATAATGCAAATGAAAATTCAGGTACGACTGAGAAAAAAGAACCTGTAGAAACAGAAATAGCAACATTTACTACTAAAATAAAAAG
Organism: Clostridia bacterium; assembly: GCA_017458285.1. Taxonomy (GTDB): domain Bacteria; phylum Bacillota; class Clostridia; order TANB77; family CAG-508; genus CAG-269. The sequence goes on from JAFTFU010000194.1 coordinate 5,932, forward strand.
TGTTAGAGATACTAACAGACAAACAAATATATCCCTTGCTTGTAATACTTTAAATGATACGATAGTAAATCCTGGTGAAACTTTTTCGTTTTGTAATACAGTTGGAAAAGCAACTGAGGAAAAAGGTTACAAAGAAGCAAATATTTTCGTTAATGGAGAAGAAACAAAAGGACTTGGCGGTGGAAAGTGTCAAATTAGTTCAACTTTATACAACGCAGTTTTAGCATGTCCGGATTTGGAAGTTGTTGAACGCCATGCTCATAGCGCACCAGTTACCTATGTTGAAGAAGGTAAAGATGCTGCTATTTCATATGGCGTACATGATTTTAAGTTTAAAAATAATTTTTCTGAACCTATAAAAATTATTGCTACTAATACTAATAATGAGATTAATATTAGATTACTTAAGTTATCATAAATACTTTGTTTTGTTTAATTTAATTTTTTTATTTAATCTACTAATATACAATTATTTTGAGCATATTTATCTAAGTAAATTTAGCCATTTTTCATAAACTTTTGCACTCATTGAAAACATATTTAATTTTTTAATTTCTTCTTTTGAAATTAAATCTGCAGTTATTAAAGTTTGGTCATTTAGGCTGTAGACAACTTCTCCTATTTTTTCTCCTTTTGATATTGGAGCAGCTAACTCTTCATTTAAAGTAATGGTTTGAGAAATATTATTGCTTTTGCCTTTTTCAATTAGCACTCCAATATCTTTTTCAAATACAGCATCAACTTTGCTAGTAATTCCTTTAGCTACATCACAGCTTTTTAGTTTATCACCTGCTTTGGCAAACTCTTTATATTCAAATTTGCTAAATCCATAATTTAATAACTTTTCCGCTTCTTCAAATCTTTTTTGGGAAGTTGGGGCTTTCATTATTACTGCAATCAAGGATAAATCATTTCTAGTTGCCGATGCAGATAAATTATATAGTGCAAGTGAAGTTGAACCAGTTTTTAAACCTGTACATCCCTCGTAGTTTCTAACTAATTTATTAGTGTTTACAAGTTCAGACTTTCCGTCTCTTAATGTATCCATATAAATTGTTGTATATTTTGTTATTTCTGGATATTTATTTAGTAATTCACGTGACATTAACGCTATGTCATTGCTTGATGTTACATGACCGTCTTCATCTAATCCATGACAGTTTTTAAAAGTTGTGTCATTCATGCCAAGTTCTTTTGCTTTAGCATTCATAAGTTCCACAAATCCTTCTTCAGAGCCGCCGATATATTCTGCCATTGCCATTACACAGTCATTTGCTGACGCAACACATATTGCTTTTAACATATCATTTACAGATAAGGTTTCTGTTGTATTGAGCCATATTTGCGAGCCTCCCATTCCAGCTGCTTTATTGCTACATGGGATTTTTGTTTCGTATGTAATATTTCCTTTTTCTATTTGTTCCATTATTAGTAATATACTCATTACTTTCGTTACACTTGCAGGTCGTAGTTGTTCATGGACATTGTGTGAGTATAATATTTGCCCCGTTTTTTGTTCTATTAATATAGCAGAGCCACATTCTAATCCTAGCGAGTTATTATTTTCTTCTGCCACTGGAGTTCCAGATGTTACCTCCGCAGATGTTTCTATAGTTGACCACATATAATTATTTATTGCAAGAGATATTGTTGTAAAGTTAAATAAAAAAATTATTATAAGAAATGTTATTGAAGTTTTTTTCATTGCTTTTCTCCTCTATTTTTTCTTATAATAATTTTATTCATGTCTTTTTAGTTTTAGTACTTTTTTCTTTGATTTATTATTGTTAAATATTATGCCTTTGGTTTTAATGTGTCCATTCTATATCGTTTAAACTCCATTTTTTCACTTTCTTTCTACCAATAAAATCTCATAACAATATCCATGATAGCCTGTCCAAATAAGTTTTTCGGATACAATATCAAAATCATCTTTAAAAGTATTATTGTAAATAGCTTTATCGCTATTATCAATAATCCAAACTCTATCTGACAAATCATTTAAAAATTCTGTATCTGTTACAGTCGTAAAGTTTGGTCCAAATGCTTTATAAGCTTCTTCAACGTGCCAATTGTCAGGATTGTAAAAATACTGTTTATTATCAGGGAACCAAACTGAAACAACTGAGCCCGTACCAAATGTTGTTTGGTCTGAAACAAAGGTATCTTCTTTTTGTACATTTTCTTGCAAATATTTTATTGGTTCTTCATTTTCTTCTTTGTAATTGTCTTTAATCATTTTTATATTACTTGTTAGTGCCAAGACAGTTGTAATTGCACATACAAGCCAAATTATTTTTGTGTTTTTTTCTTTTGATAATATAAAACTTATTGTAAAAATATATAACCCCGTTATTATAAATAAATATCTATAATATAAAATTGAAGTCTTCATAAATAACGTAATTATTAATGCTGCAATAATTACTGCTATATAAATCCCAATTGATAATTTTACGCTTGTTTTATTTCCTTTATATCTGTGTATCACAACGCCTAAGTATATATATATGGCAATTGATATTATAAATCCAACATAATAGTTTAAATTTCCTATATATTGTGAACTTAAGATTTCCATTATTGTGTTTGGAAAAGTAAATCCAATCCAAAATCCACCAGATACATTTTTCATTTGTTGCATTAAGAATAAAATCCATGGTAAATAAGCCAAACCTTGAATTACTCCAAAAGTAACTATTCTTACTATGTCATTTTTTCTTTTATTTTTTATTAAATATATTAGTAAACATAGATTTATTATTCCTGCTGCCATCAGTCCATAATAATGCGTGTATATGCTTAATAAACTACTTAAGAAAAATATTAGCCAATTTTTCCAAGTGCTATCTTTTGTAAGTCTTAATGCGTATATCGAAAGTACTGATATAAATAGCATTCCCCATGAATACATTCTTATTTCATTTGCATAAATTGCAACTTCTGGTAAGAAGAACGCAAAAAATGAGAATAGTATTCCTGTTTTTTCGTCAAAATCTTTTCTTATATGTGTATATCCCATTACTCCTAATATTGCAATTGGGATTATTGAGAATAATCTATATGCAAGTATTTTGCTTGATGTGCCTACTATTCCCCAACCCATTGTTAGCAATTTTACAACTTTTAGCATCCAATAATATAAAATAGGGTGAACATCATGTCCTCCAATTGTCCAGATTTCTCCAAAAGTTCTATCTGCTATTGCAACTGAATAACTTTCGTCAAACCATAAATTTGAATGGAATCCACTTAATGCTACAAATATTATTCCTAACATTATAACCAGTATGTGTATTTTTTGGTATTTTTTCACTTTGCTATTGTCATCCCTTTCGATAAAGCTTCCAACTAATTCTACTATTTTGCTTTCTTTTTTCTGATATATAACAGGCTCAAAATCTTTTACTTTTGATATAGCTTCAGCTAAATTTTGAGTGCCTTCAGCTTCTAGTACATAACCTTTTTCTTTAAAAGCCTTTACTGTTGCAATTTGGTGGTCATTTACGTGTTCATGATATTTTTTTAGTCTCGGAACTGCTATAACCTTTTTCCCTCTTTGATTTGCAGTTATCATAGAACCCACTCCACCATGTGTTATTACTAAGCTTGCTTGGTCTATTAACTTGTCAAGTTCTTCTCGGGGCTTAGTATCAAATATCTTTAATTTTTCTGATTCATATTTTGTGTACCCTGCTTGTACTATTACTTCTTCTTTTATGTTTCCATTTTCTATGTTTTTTTCTATTTCTTCTAATAGCCTATGAAAACTATTATTTTGAGTTCCTAATAATACTAGTATCATATTTTTTCCTTTCTATTTTCTAAAATATTGAACCTCCATATACTGCTTTGGGATAGATTTTTTTCATTTCTTCCCATTGCACTATAAATAAATCTGCTATTGGATAAATTAGTCTTCCTGTGGCGGTTTTTCGGTTTATATTCGCTATTGTTTCTATATATATTACTTTTTTTCCAAAGATTTTTGCTATATAACACATTGGACCTGCTGTGTGGGTTCCTGTTGTTACTATATAATCAGGTTTTATTTTAAAAAATAATATTATGGTTTTTAGGCACAAGTAAAAGTATTTGAATATATATTCAAATATTTTACTTCTTGTGCCATATGGTAAATAGTCTATTTTGTTTCCATATTCTTCTTTTAACTTTAAGTTTGCTTTGTCTTTTTCTGTTATTATATGATAGTCATATTTTTTAAATAGTGGCTTTAGTTGTAATAGCTCTGTTAAGTGTCCTCCTGTACTTGAGATAAATAACACTTTTTTCATTCTACGCACCTCTAATTTGTGATTTTTAGTCTAATTTTTTTAGCATTTCTTGATATTTTGCAAGTTTTGCTTTTTCTTCTTCAATTTTTTCAGCTGGAGCTTTATTTACAAATCCTGGATTTGAAAGCATTTTACTTGCCCTTTCAATTTCAGATAGAATTTTTTTCTTTTCTTCTTCTTTTCTTTGCTTTTCTTTTTCTGCATCTATTAAGTTTTCAAATGGTATAAATACTTCAATTCCTTCTGCTAAAACTGATATTGCATTTTCTGGAATTTGTTCTTTATTTTCTTGAATTTTAATGCTTGATGCAAATCCAAGTTTTTTCAAGAATTCTTCTGAATTTTGTATTAATTCTTTTTCAGTTTGTGTTACAAATATTAATTCAGATTTTTTTGAATTTGGAACATTTAAATTTGCTCTAATGTTACGAATTCCTGTTATTATTTCTTTTAATTTTTGTATATTTTTTTCTTCTTTTTCAAAGTTATTGTTTTCGTCATATTTTGGATAATCAGAAATCATTATGCTTTCATCCTCATTATATAATTGCATATAAATTTCTTCTGTTACAAATGGCATAAATGGATGTAATAGTTTTAAACTGTCTCCTAAAACTTTATTTAGTGTGTATTGTGCAGCTTTTCTTGTTTCTTTTGAGTCTTCTTCTTTATTGTATAGACGTGTTTTTACAATTTCTATATACCAATCGCATAATTCGTTCCATATAAAGCCATATATGTTGTCTAAAGCAATTCCTAAATCGTAATTATCTAAGTTTGTATTAACATCTTTTATTAATTTATTTAATTTTGATATTATCCACTTGTCTTCTTGCTCTAGTTTTATGTTTTCAATATTTGTGTTTTCAAAATCTGTTAAATTAAGTAATACAAATTTTGCTGCATTCCATAATTTGTTTGCGAAGTTTGATGCTTGTTCTAATTTTTCAGGTATGAATCTTATATCATTTCCCATTGTTGTTCCTGAAATAACTGAAAATCTTAAACTGTCTGTTCCGTATTTTTCGATTACTTCTAGTGGGTCTATTCCATTTCCTAATGTTTTGCTCATTTTTCTTCCTTGACTGTCTCTTACAATTCCATGAACTACAACATCTGTAAATGGTTTTTGGTTGGTTAAGTTTAGTGCTGATGTTATCATTCTTGAAACCCAAAATGTTATAATATCATATCCTGTAACTAGTGTGTTTGTTGGATAGAACGTTTTTAGGTCTTCTGTTTGGTTTGGCCAACCAAGTGTTGAAAATGGCCATAACGCAGAACTAAACCATGTGTCTAATGTGTCTTCATCTTGTCTTATTTTTTCACTATTACATTTTTCGCATTTTCCTGGATTTGTTTTGCTTATTGTTATATGTCCGCATTCATCACAGTAATATGCAGGTATTCTGTGTCCCCACCATAGTTGACGTGAAATACACCAATCTTGTATATTTTCCATCCAGTTATAATACATTTTGTCATATTTTTGTGGAATAAATTTTATTTTTCCACTTCTAACTTCTTCTATTGCAGGCTTAGCAAGTTCTTCCATTTTTACAAACCATTGCTCTGAAATTTTTGGTTCTATTGTTGTTTTACATCTTTCACATTTTCCAACATTATGTGTGTATTTTTCTTCTTTTACTAGAGCTCCAATTTCTTTTAATTTTTCTACAATTAGTTTTCTTGCTTCTAATAAATCCATTCCTTTATATTCTGGAACTAAATCTCCCATTTTAAAGTTTTCATCAAATACTTCAATTACTTCTAAATTATGTCTTATTCCTGCTTGATAGTCATTCATATCGTGTGCTGGTGTGATTTTTACACATCCTGTTCCAAATTCTTTTTCTACAAATCTGTCTGCTATTATTGGAATTTCTTTGTTCATTATTGGTAGTATGCATGTTTTTCCTACTATATCTGTGTATCTTTCATCTTCTGGATTTACTGCAACTGCTGTGTCTCCAAGCATTGTTTCTGGTCTAGTTGTTGCTACAACTACATATTTTTCTTCTTCACCTTTTATTTTGTATCTTATATGCCATAAATGTGTATCTTCTTCTTTATACTCTACTTCTACATCTGATATTGATGTATTGCAGTTTGGACACCAATTTACCATTCTTTTTCCCTTATAGATTAATCCTTTGTTGTATAGGTTTACAAATTGTTCTAATACCGCGTCTGACATTCCTTCATCTAATGTGAATCTATTTCTTTCCCAGTCACATGAACATCCTAATTTTCTTTGTTGTTTTTGTATTGTTCCTCCATATTCTTCAGTCCATTTCCATGTTTCCTCTAAGAATTTTTCTCTTCCTAATTCGCTTTTTTTCTTTCCTTCTGCTTTTAATTTTTGTACCACCTTCATTTCAGTTGAAATTGAAGCATGGTCTGTTCCTGGAAGCCATAATGTGTTATATCCACTCATTCTTTTGTATCTGATTAGTATATCTTGTATCGTGTCATCTAACGCATGTCCCATATGTAACTTTCCTGTTACATTTGGTGGTGGCATTACTATTGTATAAGGCTTTTGCTCTTTATTCATGCTTGGTTTGAAATATCCTTTTTCTTCCCAATTTTTATATAATTTTTCCTCAAATTCTTTTGGATTGTATTTTTCTGCTAATTTATGTTCTCTCACTTTTTTATCATTCCTTCCTTATGTTATTTGTTTGTTTATTTTTGTTAAAAAATACCATGTCGTGTTATATTAAATCACGAAATGGTATTTTTTTCAATAGTTTGACTTGATTTTTATATTTTTTCTGTTACAGTTCAGTAAAAAATTTTGAAATAGCCTATTCTGTAATATTTTTGTAACCAAAATTTAATATAAAAATTCAAATAACATTTTTGAAAATTAAAAAGTAAGTAAAAAAGTGTCT
>JAFTFU010000195.1 GCA_017458285.1 Clostridia bacterium
AGACACTTTTTTACTTACTTTTTAATTTTCAAAAATGTTATTTGAATTTTTATATTAAATTTTGGTTACAAAAATATTACAGAATAGGCTATTTCAAAATTTTTTACTGAACTGTAACAATTATTTTAAAAATACACTTGAATAGAATGTTTAATTGATATATAATATTTCCAAAAAGGGGGAGTAGTTTAATGATATATGAAATTGAAAATAAAAAAGTAATTGCAATATCAAAAAATGAAAAAATTGAATTACCTGAAGATTTAAAACAAAAAATAGTTGAAAACTTTGAAAACATATTAAAATCTGGTGCAAATGTATGGAATGGAGAAGTACGTTGCGTTGCAAAAAATGATGTGGGAGAAGACACAGTTGAATTAATTTGTAAAAATTCTGATTATGCACATTATTTATATGGAGAGAGAATAGGATTACCAGAAGAATATAGTTGTAAAAATCTAAGTGCAGGTTCTTTAGTAGAAACCTCAGATAATTTCTATATTATTGGAGAGTTAGATAAAACCACATCTTATCCCGGAATGCTACAAGTACCTGGAGGAAATATTGACCCTAAAGATATAGTTGATGAAAATATAAACATCATGGCTACGATAAAAAGAGAAACTTTAGAAGAATTAAACATAGATTTAGATGATGCAAGTAAAGTTATAGAAAGCAAAATTAAGTATCTATATATTTCAGAACCTGACGAACAACCAGGAGTTGAAGTGTTTACAAAGGTAAAACTTAATATGAGTAAAAAAGAAATGCAACAATATTTTGAAGAGTATTATAAATATTTAAAGAATAACAATTTAGAAGTTGAATTTGGAACATTACATTTTTTGAAAAAAGAAAATGCTTTGAAAGAATTAGAAGACTTAGAAAATCCTAAAAGAAAATATTTAACTCATTTGATTAAGGCTGATATGGAAAATATATAAAATGTTTTTTTAAAGGAGGAATATATTGAACGAAAAACACAACTTATTGAACTAACAAAAGATACAATAAAAGAAAAATTGCAGCAAAAGAAAAGATATGAAGTAAATTATTAGGTATATATTTTAATAATAGAGAAAGTTTATAGTCAAAAACTTTATACAATTGTAAAAAACGCTATACGTAAAAAGCTAGGTTTATTTATTAAAACCTAGCTTTAAAAAATATTAAAGTTTTTACAGCTTGAAATGGAATGCTTTACTATAGTATACATTAAAAATTATAAAATAATAAGACAAGAAACAATTAAAACCATAAAGCCGGCCAAAACAGGAATTAAATTTCTTTTAACTACATCCATAATATCTACATCACTCATTTTAGAAGCAATTATAACAGCAGAACTAATAGGAGAAATAGCTCTTCCCATTCCGCCTGCAAGAATTATAGGTGCAACAAATTTAAGAACGCTAATTCCAGTTACTTCAGCAACTGCAGGCATAAGCGGAACAATAGTATAAGTTGCAGCAACACCAGAACCTGTTATAACACCTGTAAAAAATGTTATAAAAGTTGACACTATAATAGCCCCAATACCTCCTAAACTACTTTGTGATAGTAAAGAAAGAATATTTGTAATTCCACCAATAGAATTTAGTCCTGCGGTAAACACAGAAGCACCAATTATAAGTACGATTACGTTTCCAAAACTTTTTCCCATACCTTCAAAAAACTTTTCAGTTTCATTGAATGCCTTTTTCTTATCTTTTTTGCATATAACATCTAGAATAAACACAAGTACAAAAGCAAGAATATTAGCAGCTGTAACACTTATTACAATACTTCCAACTACAAGTTTTGAAAATATAAATACAAGCATTAGCGGAATTATAGGAAAAATAGCATAAAACATTGGAATACCTAATTCCTTTGGATCTTGTGTTTGTATTTCTTCAGAAATACTATTATCTCTTTTATCCTCTCTTATACTTATAAGTGTAAAAACTATAGCTATAGTAAATATTACCATAAGTGTTATAGTTAATTGCCAATGAATAAAAAAATCTATTATGTTTGTTTTTGAAGCGATTTCATCTAGTTTAACAACATAGTTAGTAACTGGACAGGCTGGTCCAAAATCATAAGCACCACAAAGTACAACTGTAGATACCGCGGTTTTCTTTTTTACACCAATTTGTATAAGTATTGGATAAATTGTTGCCATAAGAAGTGTAGTAAGTCCTGCATGACTTGAAATAAATAATTTAAGTGTTGCTCCTAATAAAATTGTTATTAGAACAGCAATATACGGACTTTTTAATTTCTTTAATGGTTTAGCAACTAATAAAGCTAATAAATTGGATGCTTTTAAATGGTTCATGTAGTATACAAAACCCATAACTGACATAATAAGAAGACCAGATTTTGTTACTTGAGTAGAAAATTGATTTGCTATATATTCAAACAAATCTAAGAAATTATTTCCAATCGTATTTTCTCTCATAACTGATGTTCCAGAAATTAATGATGTAATAGCCAAAATGATAAGTCCTAAACAAAGTAGAGTCGTTGGAGCATTTAATTTTTTTATAATGGCATACACCAAAATACACACAACAATAATAGTTGCAATAATTTGAAAAATAAACATTTTTCCCCCTCCTAAATTTTTTTACAAACTTTAATTAAATCAGGCTGTTTTGTTTAGATTTTAATTAAAGTGGTAAAAATTATTATATATCAAAGTCTATGATATTTCAATGGGATGGTCGAATTTTGTCGAAAATTTTAAAGGGAGAATAAATGATTTTTTTATTGTATCTTAATCTAATTATCTTTAGTATAATCCTGGTATAGTGTATAATTTGATGGAATAGAATATAAATCTTCTGATACTTCATCAGAAACATCAAAACTCAATAAGTATTTAGGCATACTTAAATCTTTCATGTATACAATTTTCTCATTTTCAAAATACAATTTTACATTACTTGACTCAGTTTTAAAGTGCTCAAAATAAAGTAATTTTCCATTAACAAACTCATATCCTCTTAAATAATAATTACTGTTAGTCATATCATGTAATTCGTCTATAGGTGAATTTATAAAATCGGGATTTATAATATACCATTTTGCTACATGGTTTAGCATATAATTGCTTTGTTTTTCGCTTTCAAATATTGTTACGTGGGTTTGAGAAAAATTTGCTACTTCTTCTTCAGAATAACTCAAAATTCCCGTATTTTTTATAAAATCATGTGTAGCTTCAAAATGAGAAACACGCACTGTCTTTTCCGGATTTGTATTCTCTGCTAAAATACGTTTATAAGCATGATTTTTTATATCTTCAATAGTTATTGTGTAAGATTTATCATTTAAATTGATACTATCCAAATATCTTACAGTTTTAGATAAATCAACACTTTCTCTTCTAATAAAACTAAAAATTAATATTGCTATAAATAGTACTAAAATTATTATAATATTTCTAACTTTTAAAAATGTTTTCATATATGCCTCCTGCTTCTAAAAATGAACGATTATTTCTCGATATCTCCATTTTTATTAAAATTTAATTTTTTCTTTATTTTTATATTATTCGCGTATAATAAGTTTATAAAATTAATTAAAGATTGCTACATTAATTAATTTTAAACAATTCAAATTTAGATTTCCTAAAAATAAAATATGTCTTCAAATTTTTTCTCAAGTGCTATACATAGTAGTAAAGCTAGCTTTGAGCTTGGACAGAATTGACCTTTTTCGATTGAAATTATAGTCTGTCTTGAAACACCAACCATATTTCCAAGTGCTTCTTGTGAAATCTTTTTTTCTGCCCTTATTTCTTTTAAATTGTTTTTTAATATTAAATCATCTTTCATATAAAGCGCCCCTTATTAGTTAATAAATATTATTTCATGGAAAAACAAAGCCATAAATATAAGAAAAATTATTGAAAATATAATAATTTTAATTAATTTAAGTTTAGTTTTTTCTTCACGATAACTGTAATATGCTTGAACAAGAAGCTGTGCAAATATGATTGAAATTAAATCACTAACATGTGTATTACCAATAAAAATTCTGACTAACAAAAAGAATAAACACAAGATAGGAATGGCTATAGTACTTACACCTAAAGAATTAATTTGTACCCATAATTCTCTTTCGTCTAGTGTATTGTTTTTTCTAACCTTTGATAATATTTCATCTCTATTCAAAATCATTCCCCCTTTTTTAAAAAATAGTAAAGTATACTTTACAGTTATTGTACTACTAAAAACAAAAACTGTCAAGTATACTTTACTATGAAATTAAAAAATGTTCACACTACTAATTGATATTAAATTATACACTAAAGTGTAGAAAATTTTATTATTTTATAGTATAATAAGCTCAATTAGTAATATCAATAATAAAAAATATTATATTAGACATAGGCGGAATTATTGCAGATGATGGAGCAAAAAATCAATAAGTGGAGGTACTACAATGGTATATTTAAAGAAATTTGAATTACTCGATAAAGAAGATTGGAGTGGGTATCCTTTTCATATATTTTTAGAAAAAGAACTTTACAACATTGAATTTGAGCCAATAACTATTTTTTATGGTAATAATGGTTCAGGAAAATCAACTCTACTAAATATAATAGCTGAAACTATAAATAATAGTCAAAAGATAATTGAAAGAAAAAATGATTTAGTTAAGTCTGACTATTTTGATATGTATATAGAAAAATGTAATTATTATGTAGAAAACAATATTCCAATAGGAAGTAAACTTATATGTAGTGAAGATATATTTCAAAATATTCTTCATAAAAGATTAGAAAATCAAAAAAAGAATGAAAAAAGAGATGAATTACAAAAACAATATCTTCAATATAAGTATAATCCTGTTGACTATTCTTCTTTAGAAAATTTAAGTATTTCTGTTGAAACAAGAAGAAAAACTCAAAGTAAATTTATTAAAAGTAGAGTAGACGAAAATTTGAGAGAATTTTCAAACGGACAAACATCACTAGATTTTTTTGATAAAGAATTAAAAGAAGGACGTTTATATTTGCTTGATGAACCTGAAAACAGCTTATCACCAAATTTTCAACTTGAGTTGATTCAATTGATATCGGAATTAAGTAGATTTTTCAAATGCCAATTTATTATAGCTACACATTCGCCTTTTATATTATCTATTCCAAATGCAAAAATATATGATTTAGATGAAATTCCAGTTTGTACAAAAAAATGGTATGAACTTGATAATATGAAAATTTATTATAATTTTTTTAGAAATAATGCTAATTTATTTAATTAAAAAATATTTAGAAACCAATAAACCATTTAAAATACAGTTTATTGGTTATTTTTGTTATTTGTTATTTATTATTTA
>JAFTFU010000196.1 GCA_017458285.1 Clostridia bacterium
CTTTATCTAATTAAGTTTAGGAGATGATAAAATTATGATTTATATTACAGGTGATACACATTCAAATTTTACAAGATTTACTGAAGAACAATTTCCAATTTAAACTGAAATGACAAAGGATGACTATGTAATAATATGTGGTGATTTTGGTGGAGTATGGACTTTTGAAGAAGAAAGTAGCAGAGAAAAGTATTGGTTAGATTGGTTAAATACAAGAAACTTTACTACTTTATTTGTAGATGGAAATCATGAGAATTTTACCAGGCTATATAATGACTATCCAGTAGAAGAATGGCATGGTGGAAAAGTACATAAAATAAGAGATTCGGTTTTACATTTAATGCGTGGCGAAATATTTGATATAGATGGTAAAAAAATATTTGCATTTGGTGGTGCAAAATCTCATGATATTCAAGATGGAATATTAAATTTAGATGAAGAAGAAAAAATATATGAATATCGTAAAAGAGGAGCATATTTTAGAATAAGAGATTTTTCATGGTGGGACTTGGAATTACCAACTGAAGAAGAAATGTTAAATGGAATAAAAAATTTAGAAAAAGCAAACTATAAAGTTGATTATGTCATTTCTCATTGTTGTCCAACAAGTATTCAAACATTACTTGGTAGTGGCACATATAAAAAGGATTACCTAACAGATTATTTACAAGAAATATCAGAAAAATTAAAATTTAAGAAATGGTATTTTGGACATTATCATGACAATAGCCAGGTAAATCAACAATATGTTTTATTATATGAGGATATTGTTCCTTTAGAATTTAAAAGTATTTTTGAATAGATATAAATTTTAATAAAATGTATTGACTTATATCTATAACCATGGTAAAATAAAAGTGCCATCAAAAAGTGGCACTCAAGGAGGAGATGGCATATAATGAATACAATAGGAGGTAATATACAAAGTCAATATTTGCTAAGAATCAAAAGAATTGTAGATAGTGACAATAATGGTGATAAGTTTATAATAAAAAGAAGACCAAAGAATATAGAGTTCATGAGAGAATATGGCTTAAATTATGAAGACGTTAAAGATATTATAAGAGGGCTTTCAGTAGAGGACTGTTTTGCTGGCCCAGAAAAAGATAGAGATCCACAATATGAGGGGTGGATATTTAAATTTGATCCTTTGTTCGAAGGCACTAAGCTATATATTAAGATTAGAGTCGAGAGTGTAGAGAAATCAGTTTATTTGTCAGTACATGAATTTGGTAAATATGATGAGGTGAATTAAAATGAGAGAATATTGTCCATATTGTAGAAAAGAAGTAGATTATAAAATAGAAAAAAGAGACATAAAAGAATTTAGAGGAATAGAAATAAATACCTATGAAAATGTAGCTGTATGTAGTGAATGCCATCAAGACTTATATGTAAATGAAATCGAAGAAAAAAACAATGAAAGAATATATGAACTATATAGAGAAAAAGCAAACATTATAAAACCACAAGATATAGTTAATTTAAGAGAAAAATATGACATTTCACAAAGAGAATTAACTGCTATTCTTGGATTTGGTAAAATGACAATTAATAGATACGAAAGAGGTGGAGTTCCAACAAAGTCTCAAAGTGATTATATAAGATTATTGATTGATAACGAAAATAAGTTTATAGAAAAAGTTAAAGAAGCATATAAAAATGGTAGTATTAATGATAAAACATATGAAAAAATTGTTTCTGAAGAATTAAATACTAATATTTATAAAGAACAAATGCAAGATAATATAAGAAGATATTTAAAATATGCATTAAATAGACAACCTGATATATATAATGGCTATAAATCATTAGATATAGAAAAAGTTGAAAATATTATTTCTTATATTGCTAGTAAAGTAAAGAATTTAACGATTACAAGTTTAAATAAATATTTGTGGTTTATAGATATATTATCTTTTAATCAAAGAAGTGTATCTATTACTGGTTTAACATATCAAAATCAAAAATTTGGACCTACTATTATAGATAAAAAATATGATGAAATATCACTATTGGATGATAAATATATTAGAGAAGATATTGAAACTGAAAATGGTAATACAACAAAAATAATAAGTAATGGAAATTATAATTTAGACAAAATAAGTGATACTGAAAAAGAAATAATTGATACGATAATAAAATTACTAAAGAATAAAACTGTGACAGATATATCAGAATTGTCACATAGAGAGGAAGGATGGAAAAAAACTAAAAGACTTGAAACTATATCTTTTGAATATGCTATGAATTTAAATATAATTAAATAAGTAAGAAAAAGCAAAGTATTTTAGTATTTTAGTTTTTTACTAAGTATTTTGCTTTTTATACATAGATGAATTTGCTAAGAGTAAAAATGCGATAACAGATGAAGGAATGAAATTTCCAGGTAATGCAAGATCAACATGGAAATATCTAATAAGAAAAATAATTGAATAAATAATAAGTGTAGAGATAGATGATGATGTGACATTTGAAATATTAAATTTAAATCCAATAAAAGAAGATAATTATATAAATATTTATGCTTATAATAATGAAACAATTATAGCAGAAAAATTAGAGACTATTTTAAAAAGAAAAACATGATTATGCATAAGATATTTAATTTAGAGATCTAATAAATTCAATAAGATTTATTTTTAATGAAATAAATAAAAAATAAAAGTTGAAATGTAAGGAGTATCGAAATGGAAAAA
>JAFTFU010000197.1 GCA_017458285.1 Clostridia bacterium
CGGAGAAATCCTTATCGAAAAAGTTAAAGAAGGAACAGAGGAAACAACAGAGGAAACAACAGAAGAAACAACAGAAGAAACAACAGAAGAAGTTGAAGAAACACAAGAAATTACAACAGAAGAAACAGAATAGAGGTGTAACAAATGACCAAAATTCAAATAAAAAATATCATTGAACAAATACAAAATGAGCAACACCCAATAGAAGATGAAGAAACATTAGCAGGTTATATAGAAGATGCTGAGTATAATATTAATTCGTACGCTGGCGAAAAGATAAATTATGAAATTGATTTAAATGCAAAAAGTTTATTAAAAAATTATGTGTTTTATGCTAGATACAAAAGATTAGCAGAATTTAAACAGTTATATGCGGGGGAATATGCTGACCTACAAGCAAAATATTACAAGCCTTCCAGTGTATAATGACGGATATTTTAAACTTTTTGAAATCAAACAAACTTCAGATAAATTTGCAATGGAATATTTGCATGATCTAAAAAAGCCAAAAGTTTGGTTTGAAGAATTATCAATTTCAGATAGATTGCGTTTCGATGCAGAAGAAAGAAAAAAGAATATAACATACAAAATAAGAATACCACAGATGAAAGAAATAAATTCATTGTGTGTAGTCAAAATTGGTCAAGAATATCACAAAGTATTTAATGCTTACCATTTTACTAACAAAGAAGGTTTTAAACAAACAGATTTAACACTAGAAGAATATCCAAGAGTTAAATTGGAGGAAGAGTTATGAACAAAGAAGAATTTATTGAACTACTAGATGAATTAGAAATACCAGTAAGCGAGGGAACTCCAAAAGATGATGAAATGGAAGATGAAATCAGATTACACTATTGGGATTACAATTGGGAAGATAATGTTGCAAGTGGACAAGAGTATAATACAATTGTTACATACCAAGTATCTGTAATTGCTAATAAACCGAGACACCCTAAGCTTTTAGAATTAAAGAAAAGGCTAAACTTAAAAGGATATCATCCGTCGATTCAACATGAACATTTACAAGAAAAAAGACGAGTACATTCGTTTTTTTCAATAGATATATTGGAAAATATTGGAGTTGAAGAAAATGGCTAAAGGAACATATGGATATTCTGGATTTGAAGCATTAGCAGAAATATTAGAAAAGTATGCTGAAAACAGCGATAATTTTATTGATGTTTTAGAAATAGGAGCGAAAGAATTTGAAAGTGATCTACTTAAACTTCCTAAACCTATTTCGAAAATAAGAAAAGCAGGATATACTCACTTAGTTCGTAGTTTTTCACATAGAAAAAACAAAAACGAAGTTGAAGTTGGGTGGGGCAAGTACTATGGACCAATGGTAGAACATGGAACTGTTAATATGGACAGCAAAGAACATGTATATCCATTATGGGACAAAAACAAAGAAAAATATTATAAAACAATGCTTACTAAATTAGGTTTTCAAAACTGGTAAAGTAAGCATTATTTTAAAAAAGAAAGGAATGAAATTTATAATGAAAACAAAAAAACCGATGTTAAAAGAAACAGTTGGAGCATTATATTATGCATTCAACACACCAAAAGAAAATGGAGATTTTGATATTACAACTTATGAAGAAACATTAAAAGCAAATGTTGTAAAAAACATAGGAACAAATGAAAATATGGAAAGTGTAGTAGTTAGAGCTAGTGGACAAGATTATGAAACAGTTTCACAAAATTCTAGCATAGAACAAGCGGTAGAAGTTGCTGCATTTGACCCTGGAGATGTAGCAAGAATGAGAGCTGACAAGATAGGAAAATACTTAGTAAAAAGTGGTGCACCAAGTAAAAGACCATTCTTTGCTTTCGGTAAAGTAGTAAAGAAAACAGGAGGGGCTGTTGAATATGTATGGTACCCAAAATGTCAACTTGCAGAAAATACAGATGATATTGCTACTTCTGAGGATACATTCAACGAGCAAAATGACACATTAACTATAAAAGCATTTTCATTCGATAAAGAAGGAAATAAATCTGTTAGAGTTAATAGCGAAATGTCAAATTTCCCTGAGGGATTAACAGAAGAAATGTTCTTCACAAAACCACTTACATCTGATGATGAAATTGAAGATTTAATAACAGAAGGTGCTTAAAACAAAGCCTCTAAAATCGATTTAGAGGCTTTAAAAAAATCAAGTCATATAAAGTTATAGGAGGAAAATTATGGAAATAGAATTAAAAAACGGAGAACTTTTATCTTTAGAAGTGACACCACTTTTATTGGAATATTTAGTAGAATACGAAGGAGGATTAGAACAATTAAAGAAAGATGCTCAGGGCGAAAAAGACAAAAATGGATACACTAAACAAATGTATGCAATAAATCAATTGCTTTATGCTATAATAGCATCGAATTATGACCAACCTTTAACATATAGACAAGCGGTGCGACTTGTAAAAATAGAAGATATTGATAAGATTGTTCGTTTTGTTATCAGTAATACTTCAGATAATGGAAATGTTGAAAACTTTGATAAAA
>JAFTFU010000198.1 GCA_017458285.1 Clostridia bacterium
AAATGTGTATTTTTTTAAATTTAACATTTTTTACCAGTGACGCATCGTATCTGCTCACTGAGGCAAAATGTGTATTTTTTTAAATTTAACATTTTTTACCAGTGGCGCAACATATCTGCTCTCTGAGACAAAATGTGTATTTTTAAAATATAATAATAATACTTGTTGAAAAAAATATAAAAATGTGATAATATACGAAACGAAAAAGAGGAGGAAAACAAATGATAGAATTAAAAAACGTAAGTAAAACATATAAAAGTAAAAAATCAACAAGAACTCAGGCGTTAAAAAATATTTCAATTAAATTTCCAGAAAAAGGATTAGTATTCATATTAGGAAAAAGTGGAAGCGGAAAATCAACATTATTAAATGTAATAGGTGGATTAGACAAATATGATGATGGAGATGTAATAATTAATGGAAAATCAACAAAAAAGTTTAAAGAAAAAGACTTTGATGCATTTCGTAATACATATATGGGATTTATATTTCAAGAATACAACCTATTAGAGAACTATTCAATTGAACAAAACATAAAAATATCTTTAGAAATGCAACATAAAAAAGCAACAAACGAAGATATAACAAAAGCATTAAAACAAGTAGAATTAGAGGATATTTCCAAAAGAAAAACGAATGAATTATCAGGACGACAAAAACAAAGAGTAGCAATTGCTAGAGCCTTAATAAAAGATCCAGAAATAATTTTAGCAGATGAGCCAACAGGAAATTTAGATAGTCAAACAAGTGAGCAAATTTGGAATATATTAAAAAAATTAAGTGAAACAAAATTAGTAATAGTTGTATCACATGATACAGAATCAGCAGAAAAATATGCTGACAGAACAATAAAAATACAAGATGGAGAAGTTGTATCTGACGACGGAACTAACGACATAGAATCAACAAAAGAATTTAAGCTACAAAGTGCAAAATTACCATTCTTTTATAATTTAAAAATGGGAGCAGGAAGTTTATTACATAAAAAATTCCGTTTAGTATTATCAACAATTTTAATCATCTTTAGTATAATATGCTTTGGAGTTATGCTTTCAGCATATACATCTGATTTAAATACACAAACTTTAAAATTATTTGAAGAAAATGGTCCAACAGATGTTTCAATAAATGAGTATAAAAAAGATATCAAATATTTAGAGCTTATGAAAGAGCAATTAAATCACATGGGAGATAGTAATTGGCAAGAACTTTTAGAAGAATACAGTCCAATAGAGATTAGCGAAAAAACTAAAGAAGAAGTTGGAAAAAACACAGGTATGAAATGGAATGAAGTTTATACTGTAGACTTTATATCTGAAGGAAATGTTATAAAATATCCAGAAACATTGCAATCAGAAGAAAATATGCCAATATATTATTATTTTGGAGTTAATACAGCAGATTTAAAAATATTAAAGGCAGATGATGTAAGTTTCAAAAATCTAATTGGTAATAAACCACAAGCAGATGATGAAGTAGTAATTTCAAGCTATTTAGCTGACTGCATTTTATATAGAGGAAGCATGGCAAAAGACACAAATGATACAAATCAAGAAGAGAAAGAATTTAAACCTAAAGACTATCAAGAAATTGTAACAAGCGGAAAATATGTAAATTTATGTGGAGAAATTTATGTTAAAATTGTAGGAATCTCAAATGAAACAGAAATTTTAAAAGAATATGATTTCTTAAAAGATATAAAAACTTCAGATTATTGGCAAGATAATTTAAGTCAAGAAAATAGAGAAAAAGTAGAGAAAGCATATTCTAAAATTTATTCTGAGATAATGAGAAATCAATCAAAAATATATGTAAATTCAGCATTTATTACAAAAATGCAAAATGAAAAAAATACTATTTATAATAAATTGACAAGAATAAAATATGACAATGAAACAAATTATATTGAAAAAGCTGCATACTTAGACAAATCAATTGAAATTTGCACAGATAAAGGAACCAAAACTATTAATTCATTAAACGAAAATGAAATTGTTTTAAGTGAAAATATATTAAATGTAATATCAAATTATGAATATCAAAATACCTATGAAAAGTTCTCAAACAAATATGAAAGTAAGGAAGAATTTATAATTCAATATTTGAAAGATAACAACATAATAGGAAAAACTATAAAAACAAGTGTAAAAAATGGAACTGCTGTGAAAGATGAAAACGAATTTGGTGAATATAAAATAATTGGTGTAGTTTCAAGTGAAAAATCACCTACTACAATGTCTACAGACGATATCTTAAACCTTATTGGAATGGGAGATTTTGGACAAAACATTATTTATTATGCACAAAGCGTAATTGAACCATTGATTACAAGTAAAATACATTTATCACAATTAACAAGACATGTAGATAATATTGATGAAATGAAGACAATTTTAAAATATTATCCTGTAGACGAAGCAAAAGTATTATCTGAAAGTAGTTATTCAGAAACAGCAACACAAGCATCAGTGATTGCGTACTTGTTCCAATTTGTTGCAAAATATGGAGTTATATTCTTCTTAGTATTCACAGCAATTATATTAATGAACTTTATTAACTCAAGCATAAAGTTTAGAAAAAAAGAAATTGGAACATTAAGAGCGTTAGGTTGCAGAAGTGTTGATATTATAAAAATGTTCTTATATGAAAGCATTATTTTAATGATTATCGCTTTAGCTATAGCGTTTGTTGTAATTCCAAATATCATAAATAAAGTAAATGCCTTTATGACAAATGAACTATTAATGGATATTAATATATTAAACTTTGGATTGACTCAAATACTAGAAATTACAGGTATTGTATTACTTATTGTTGTTTTAGCAAATATTATTCCTGTAAGAAGAATTACTAAAATGAAACCAATAGATGCGATTTTAAATAAATAATTAAAATTTATCCCTGGACTTAATATGGCCCAGGGATTTTTATGAAATAAAAATTTTTTCACTTTTTATCTATTTGCTAATAAATTAATCATATCTATAATTAACTTTTTGTCATAACTTGAGAGTTTCTGATAATTAGTATGAATTAATTCGGATGCTGTATACATATTTTTATCTAAATACTTTCCCAATAAAGTAGAGGGAGCTATTTCGAAGTAATTACAAATGTCAATTAAAGCTATACAACCAGGGACACTATTTCCTTTTTCAATTTCATAAATATAATTAGAAGATAAATTAGTTTTTTCTGCAAATTGTTCTCTTGATAATTTATTTGTTTTTCTTAATTCAAAAACTTTTTTCCCAATATATTGTGCAATTTCTTCTTTCCTATTATCAATTTCCATCGTTTTTCCTCCATATATTATTATATATTGTCCATTATGTAGAGAAAACACAAAATATATGTAAAAAATATAAAAAAATCACAATATTTTGTGAAAAAACTATTTACATTTTTCGACAATATTGATAAAATAAAACCGCAATAGAAATTTTAATATTAAAATTTAAAAAATTAAAAATATAGGAGGTAATTAATATGGGCTTTATTCAAGCTTTTGCAGGTGCCATAGGAGGGACACTTGCAGATCAATGGAAAGATTATTTAGTTCCAATGCCAGGTGTTCCCGCAACAGCAGGAATTTATCCAGCAGTACCACAAGGTACAAACGCAGGTAGAGGATCAAACACAAAGGGGTCAGATAACATTATTTCAAATGGAAGTAAAATTGTAGTTCCAGAAGGAATGGCACTTATCACAATGCAAGATGGAGCAATAACAGGATGCATAACAGAACCAGGGGGATTCACATTTACATCAGATGACCCAAATGCAAAATCAATTTTTTCAGGAGATGGCTTAAAAGCGTCTTTACTTACACAAAGCTGGGAAAGATTTAAATATGGAGGACAACCAGGAGCTCAACATATGGCGCATTATGTAAATTTAAAAGAAATACCTAATAATAGATTTGGAACACAATCTGAGATATATTGGGACGATGCATTCTTAGGAACGCAAGTAGGAGCTATTACAAGAGGTACATATACACTAAAAATTGTAGATCCAATATTATTTATTAAGAATTTTGTTCCAGCGAAATATTTATCAGACAGAAAGGTTTTTGATTTTGCAGATATGGATAATGATGCAGGAAGTCAATTGTTTAATGAAGTTGTAAGTAGCTTATCTGCAGCATTTTCAATTTATACTAATGATCCAGATAAAGGAAATCGTATTACGAAAATACAAGGGGACCAAATAGGTTTTGCAAAATCTTTATCTCAAGCAGTAGAAGAAGAATACCAATGGAAAACAGACCGTGGTCTTGAAATAGTAAAAGTTGCTATTCAAGCAATTGAATATGATGATGATACAAAAGCATTATTAACTGATGTTAAGAGAGCAGATGCTTTATCTGGGGCTCGTGGAAATTCATTCATGCAACAATCTGTGGCTCGTGGAATGCAAGCTGCTGGAGAAAATGGTGGCGGTACAGGTATGGCATTTATGGGTATGGGATTTAACGGTGCTAGTAATGTTATGGGAGCAGTGCAACAACCTACAGGACCAGTAAACCCGCAATCAGAAGAAGATCCATATGAAAAGTTAGCTAAATATAAAAAAATGCTTGACGAAGAACTTATAACACAAGAGGATTATGACCAACAAAAGAAAAAACTTTTGGGGGTGTAAAAAATGGCAGTTAATCAACTATTAAATAATATTGATGATGATAAAAAACAAAGTTCCAAAATTGTTAAAACAGATGAAGGTGCAAAAGATGGACAAAATAAGTGCCCTCAATGTGGCGCAACGGATATTTCTGTAAATGCTAGAACAGGTCGTTTAAGATGTAATTTTTGTAGACACGAATTTGATCCTGAGAAAATCAAAGGAATGGAAACAGATATAAGCCAATTAGAGGGAGAAATTATTGGATCAGGAACACAAGATATTATAGAAGACACACAGAACATTTTAACATTTAAATGTAGTAGTTGTGGTGCTGAAGTTGTAATAGATACACAAAATAGTACTACAGCAAGATGTCATTGGTGTAGAAACACCTTATCTGTTAATCAACAAATACCTAATGGAGCAATTCCAGATGTAGTATTACCGTTCCATTTGACTAAGGAAGAGGCAAGGGAGCAAATAGAAAGCTTTGTTGGGAAAAGAAAATTTTTTGCACATCCAAAATTTAGGGAAGAATTTACAACTGAGAATATAATGGGAGTTTACTTTCCATATATGATAGTTGATATTAATTCACATGCACGATTTTCCGGGCAAGGTGAACATGAAGTTAGAAGATATACTCGTGGAAGTGGAGACAATAGAAGGACATATTATGATGCGGATTTATATGAAGTTGAACGCGAATTTGATTTAACAATAGATGGACTAACTGTGGAATCTAGTTCTGATAAACTACAGAAAAATTCAAGTAAGACAAATAATATTATTAATAGCATCATGCCATTTGATATTGAAAACTCTGTGAAATATAATGCAAATTATTTAAACGGATATACTTCAGAAAAACGTGATACAAATATAGATCAATTAAGACCACTGGTAGATGAACAATCAAAAGACATAGCAAGATTTGCCGCAAATGAAACATTAAAAGAATACGATAGAGGTGTTAATTGGCAAAGAGAAGAACTTGATGTGAAAGGTAAACAATGGAAAACAGCATATCTTCCAGTATGGTTATATAGTTATCAACAAAAAAAGGGCGAAAATAGCTTATTGCACTATGTAGCCGTAAATGCTAGAACAAAAGAAACAATGGGAAGTGTACCAATTCATATGCCAAAATTATTTGGTATTTCAGTATTAGTAGAATTAGTAGGATTTATTGCATATCTGTTAATACGAGATTTTGACTATAGATTTATATTTTTATTTGCAGGTATTATATATTTCTTTATAATGTATTTAAGATATCGTAATTCAAATGCAAGACATCATCATGAAACGGAAACTAAAAAGAATATTTCTAATATAAGAAAAGTAGATAAACTAATTCAACATAAAAGAGGACTTTCAAATTCGAAAATGTCAGGTGCAAATAATAATAAAGTAAGTGGACAAAGCTTAAGTGAATCAGTTTTAAATTCATTAAAAAGTTAAAAAGCAAATACGAAAGGAAATGAAAAAATGAAAAATATAATTGAAAAATGTAAAACAACAAGAATTCTAGCCGCTATTGGAATAATAGCTTTATTCTTAGGGACTATTTTACCGTATCTTAAATATAACATTTATGGATATAAATATACAATAACTTTATATGGATATTGGGCAGGAAAAGTAGTTATATTATTAGCTGTTGCAAATTTATTATTTATATTTAAGGATATAATAGAAAAATATGTTCCATTCTTATTTGATACTGGAATGGGAAGAAAAATACAAGAATTAGATAATGCAAAATATTCACTTGTACCTACAGTTTTAATTGCTATTTTTGCAATTTATGAAACAGTACAACTTGGAACACAACAATTTAAATATTATAATATAGGTTTTTATTCTTTGTGGATTGGAGTAATAGCCTTGGTAGCATATGCTATAGTTCATAAAAAAGATGAATATAATTACAAAGGATAGAAATGGAGAGTCGGGATGAGGAAGTTTTTAAAACTAATATTTTGTATGCTATTGATATTATTTATTATGGTTTATTTATCGACAAATGTATTTGCAAATACGTTAAGTATTATTCAAACAAGTCAAGAAAAAAAGTTAGAAAATGAACAAGGATATATTTCTAAAAAAATAGTAGATTCAAATGCTAATACTGGAGAAGTAACTATTGAGCTAGAAGTAGCAAATGCAAATAAGTCTTCTACAGACACATCAAATAATAGTAAAAAAAATACTGAAATTTTTCTGATTATGGATGAATCATACAGTATGACAACAAAACTAGGTGGGCAAAGTAGAAGAAATGTAATAAGAGAGTCTAGCAAAGCGCTAGCTAAAAATATATTGGAAAATTATGAAAATGTAAAAATTGGTGTAATTAAATTTGCAGATGAAGCAAAAATGACTACAGATCTTACAGACAATATCGATGAAATAAATAAAGCTATAAGTACATATGAAGGTTATGTTACGAACTTAGATGATGCGCTAATTTTGGCTCAAAATAGTTATTCTTCAGGGAATATAAATAAATTAGCAATAATCTTAACTGATGGATGCCCAAATGCAATTTCTGTACATAGAGAAACAAACGAAAATAAATTAACAACAGCACAATTGACAAAACAAGAATTAATAAATTTAAATAATTTAAATGTAAATATAATTACAATGATGACAGAATTAGAGAGTACAAAAACTGCCGAAGAAATTTTTGGTACACAAGAAAATCCAACAGTAGGGAAATATTATTATATTGCGGATTCAGATATTGACCAGATAATTAAAAATAATATATATAATGATATTATAGAAAATATTGATAATTATCAAATGCAAAATGTGAAAATAGTGGATTTTTTTCCGCAAGATATAACAGAAAATTTCGAATTTTCTTATGTGGCAAATCCTAATATGGGAACGACAAGCAAAAAAATAGATGAAAATTACAAAAATATACAATGGGATATAGGTACATTAAAAAGTGGAGAAGTTGCAACATTAAAATATAAGCTTAAAATTAAGAATATTAATAATGATGAGTTATTAAACAAAACAATATCAACAAATGAAAAAGTTATTGTAACATATACGGATAAATCTTCAAAAGATTATACAGTTACACTGGATGATAGTCCTAAAATCCAACTTATAAAAGAAAAAGAAGTAATAAACGACAATAAAGATGATAACACAAAAGATTCTTTGGAAAAAAATGAAAATGATGAAAATAAAAAAGAGGAAAGTGAGAATGTAAACGAGCCGAAAGATAGCACACAGGCTTCTGGAATGCTTCCTAATACAGGAAAAGGTATGATGATACTATTAAACTTTTTAATTGTATCTGTAATATCAGTAATATTATATAAAAAGAATAGAAAGTTTGGAGATATTAGATAAACTAAAAGAAAATATGCAAATAGTTAAATACAAAAAATACCAGTGAAAGCACTGGTATTTTTTGTTATGCGTGTTTGTATAACTTGTGTTTGGTGAGCCAGAAGGGATTCGAACCCCTGACCCTCGGCTTAGAAGGCCGATGCTCTATCCAACTGAGCTACTGACCCATTAATTTGGACACCTAATATATTAGCATACAAAAACAAAAAAGTCAATAATTTTTGCAAAAAAACTTTAAAAAATTTTTTATGAATGAGTAAAAACTCTTGAAAACAAGCACAATATATTATATAATAAAGCAAATAAAAAAAGGAGAAAAGGTTTAAATGGTAGCCTTAGTAACAGGAGCTTCATCAGGGATAGGAAAAGACATATCCAAAGAATTAGCAAAAAGAAATTACAATTTAATAATAGTATCTCAAAATCAAGAAAAATTAAATAAAGCAAAAGAAGAAATTCAAAAAGAATTTAATTGTCAAATTGAAGCAATTCAAGTAGATTTATCAGAAAGTCAAGAATGCATAAATTTGCATGAAACAGTAAAAAACAAATACGGAACAATAGATGTATTAGTAAACAATGCAGGATTTGGAGAATGTGGTGATTTTACACAAACTGACTTAGAAAAAGAAATAAAAATGATAAACACAAACATAACAGCATATCACATCTTAACAAAGTTATTTTTGCAGGACATGGTAAAACAGGATAAAGGTCACATATTAAATGTAGCATCTATTGCAGGGTTTATGCCAGGTCCATTAATGTCAACATATTACTCAACAAAAGCATATGTTGTAAGATTAACACAATCAATAAGACAAGAACTATTTATGAAAAAATCAAAAGTGAAAATAACAGCATTATGTCCAGGACCTGTAGATACAAATTTTAATAAAGTAGCAAATGTAAAATTTAATGTAAAACAAATTGATAGTAAGCACGTAGCAAAATATGGAGTAAATAAAATGTTCAAAAATAAACTATTAGCATTCCCACAAATTTCAACATGGATAATTAGAATACTAGCAAAAATATTACCAGATCAATTATTGGCATTTTTTGCATATTTTGTTCAAAAAAGAAAAATAACTAGATGAAATGAAAGGGAAATAAAATAAATGGTAGAACAAAACGCAAAGAAAGAAATTGCAATATTTGGAATAAAAATATATAGAATACTACAATATTTTATAATCTATAGCATGTTAGGATTTATTTTAGAAACCACTTTTGCATTAGTAGTATATGGAAAATTAGAAAGTAGGCAAGGTTTTCTGTATGGTCCGGTATGCCCAATTTATGGAGTTGGAGCTGTCTTTATGATAGTAGGATTACAAAAATTTAAAAAGAATGGTTATACAATATTTGCAGGAGGGATTTTGATTGGTTCAATTGTAGAATATGCAATAAGCCTTTTTGGAGAAAAAATATTAAATGTAAGATGGTGGGATTATTCAGATAAATTTTTGAATCTTAATGGAAGAATATGCTTGCTTTATTCTGTATATTGGGGAATAATCGCAATTTATCTTATGAAATCTCTTAATCCTCAAATTGATAAATTTCTAGAATTTATAACAAAAAAGTTAGGGGACAAAATCATGAATATAACTACAATTGCTATAATTATATTTTTATTTGTAAATTGTATACTATCAGCCATTGCGATAAATACTTTGCTTTCAAGAACTGTAGTTGAAAATGGATTACAGGCTCAAAATAAAGAACAATATGAAAAAACATATGATTATTTTTATAATAACGAAAGAAGAAAAAAATTAGTTGATAAATTTTGGAATGAAGAAAAAATCATAAAAACATATCCAAATTTAAGACTTTCAATGGAAAATGGAAGCGTAATTTATGTTCAAGATTATTATAAATATGTGCAACCATATTACTATAAATTTAAATAAATATGAGAAAGGAAGATGTAAAATGAAAGTAATATTAACACAAGATATAAAAGGAGTAGGAAGAAAAAATGAAGTAATAAATGCAAGTGAAGGATATGCAAGAAATTTCTTGTTTCCACGTAAACTTGCAGTAGAAGCAAATGCAGAGAACATGAATAAATTGAATTCTCAAAACGAAGCAAAACAATACAGAAAAGATGTTGAAAAGGAAAATGCAAAACAAATAGCAGAAAAACTTAAAAAAATAGAAGTTAGAATACAAGTTCAAGCTGGAGAAAACGGCAAAATATTCGGAAGCGTTTCAGCTAAAGAAATTGCAGAAGCCTTAGAAAAACAACATAAAATTCAAATAGATAAAAAGAAAATAGACCTAAAAGAAACAATAAAAATGTTAGGTCAACAAACAGTTGATGTTAAATTGTTTGAAGGTGTTGTTGGAAAAATTAGATTAAACATTATTTCAGCATAATGACTACAATTAAAGCTTTTAAATTTTATTAAAAGTATTTTTCTTGATATATTTAAAAAATCAAAAAATATTTTCAACTTAAAAGTTAAATGATGTAAAAGCAAAAAGAAAGAGGAAACAAAATGGAATTAGGAAAAGTGCCACCACATGATATAGAGGCTGAACAAGCAGTGCTTGGAAGTATGCTAACAGACAAAGATGCTGTAATTGCAGCAATGGAAAGTTTAAAGCCAGACAGTTTTTATAGAGAAGATGATAAATCTGTATTTGAAGCAATGCAAAATTTATATAGTAGGGCTGAACCTATAGACCTTATAACATTAAAAAATGAACTAGAAACAATGAATAAAATTGAGCAAGTAGGAGGAATAGAGTATTTAGCAAATTTGCCAGCTAAATCTCCAACGAGTGCCAATGTTCAAAAGTACATAGATATTGTAGAAGAAAAAGCAACATTGAGGCAACTTATAAAAACTGCAAATGAGCTTGTTGATTTAGGTTATAGTCAAGATGCGGATATAGATGATGTAATGAATAATGCTGAAAGAAAAATTTTCGATATAATGCAAGGTAAAGAACAAAAAGGGTATACGCCAATAAAAGATGTTCTTGTCGAAAGCTTTACCAAACTTGAAGAATTGTATAATAGAAAAGAACATATAACTGGAGTCCCAACTGGATTTATAGACTTAGACTATAAAACGGCAGGACTACATGGTTCAGAACTAATTTTAATTGCTGCAAGACCTGCCATGGGTAAAACAGCTTTTGCACTTAATGTAGCAACAAATGCTGCTTTAAGAGGTAATACACCAGTTGTAATATTCAGTTTAGAGATGTCTAAAAACCAATTAGTAAACAGAATTTTATGTAGTGAAGCAATGGTAGACAGTAATAAAGTTAGAACAGGAAAATTAGAAGATGACGATTGGACAAAACTTGCAGATTCTATTGGACCACTTTCAGATTCAGGAATTTTTATAGATGACACCCCAGGTATTACTGTAAATGAAATTAGAACTAAATGTAGAAAACTAAAAATGGAAAAAAATATTGGCTTAATTGTAATCGACTATCTTCAATTAATTACAGGAAGTAGCAAAAGGGCAGGAAGTAGAGAGCAAGAAATTTCAGAAATCAGTAGAGCATTAAAGATTTTAGCAAAAGAATTAAATGTACCAGTAATTGCATTGTCACAGCTATCAAGAGCAGTTGAACAAAGACCTGACCATAGACCTATGCTTTCAGATCTTCGTGAGTCTGGTGCGATAGAACAAGATGCCGATATTGTAATGTTCTTATATAGAGATGAAGTTTATAATAAAGATACTGATAAAAAAAGTATTGCAGAAGTAATAATTGCAAAACAAAGAGGTGGCTCAACAGGTACAGTTGAATTATTATGGATGGGAAATTATACAAAATTTGTTAATTTAGAAAATAGATATGATGAGCCAGAATATTAATCTTTGCAATTAACAATAAATTTTAATCTATGGGATTTGTAACGACTTTAAGTAAGGTCAAATAATTTCAAAAGTAAGGAAAGTAAAACATATGGAAGAAAAAGTATTGGAAACTATACAAAAATATAATTTAATTGAAGCAGAGAATAAAGTTATTTTAGGAGTATCTGGAGGGCCAGATTCTCTTTTTATGCTAGATATTTTAAATAAACTAAAATCTAAGCTTAACTTTGAAATTGTAGTAGCACATGTAAATCATATGATAAGAGAAGAAGCAAATTCAGAAGAAGAATTTGTAAAAGAGTTTTGCAAAAAAATCAATGTGAAATTTTACAGTAAAAGAATAGATGTAATAAATTATGCTAATAATAACAAAATAGGGACAGAAGAAGCGGGAAGAAAAGTTAGGTACGATTTTTTTAATGAGGTATTAAAATTAGAAAAGGCAAATAAAATTGCTATTGCACATAATAAAAATGATAAAGTTGAAACAATAATAATGCACTTGTTAAGAGGTTGTGGAGTATCAGGATTGCAAGGAATAAATCCTAAAAACAATAATGTTATTAGGCCTATAATTGAAATAGAAAGAACTCAAATTGAAGAATATTGTGAAAAAAATAAATTAGATCCACGAATCGATAAAAGCAATTTTGAAAATGTGTATACTAGAAATAAAATTAGAAATATTGTATTACCATATATAAAATCAGAATTCAATCCTAATATTATAGATACAGTTACAAGACTGTCTGAAGTTATAACAGAAGAAAATTTATTTTTAGAAAAACTCACAATTCAAAATTATAATGATATACTTGTAAACACAACAGCAGATGAAATTCAATTAGATTTGAAAAAATTTAACAATTTGGAAACTGTTTTGAAAAATAGAATTATTTTATATGCAATATCCAAATTAAGAGGAGGAACTCAAGGAATAGAAAAAATACATATAAAAGACATAATTAAACTATGCCAAAACAATATCGGAAACAAGCAGTTGAGCCCTCAAAAAGGACTAAAAATACTAGTAAAAGACAAGAAAATAAACTTTATAAAAATTTAAAAAAATTTTTTGTCATAAAACCCAAAGTTTCCGTAAATAAAAGCTGTAAAACCGCGGAAATTGTCACAAAAATATCACAAAAAAGGTATTGCAAAATAGAAAAAAATATGCTATAAAAATCAGTATGAAAAAGCAAGGGAGGAAAGTAGATTGAAAAAACGGTATTAAAACATTAGCCATGTGGTTAATAATAGGTATAATATTTGTTGTATTAGTATCTGCTGTAGTAGAAAATACAAATTCAAAAATGACTTATTCTGAGCTGGTTGCAGCTATTGAGGAGGGAAAAGTATCTAGCATTACTTTAGACTCAAATGGCAAAGAAGCCAGTGTAAAAATTGAAGGAGAAAAAACTGAAAAACAAGTTAATATACCTAGTATAGATAGCTTTATAACTTATACTGAACAACACTTAAAAAATGGAGATATTAATTTAGAAGAAAAATCAGAATCAATTTGGATTACATTATTAGGATTGGTAACACCAATTGGATTATTAGTAATATTCTTTATTTTCTGGTTCTTAATGATGAGTGGAAACAATCAAGCTGGTGGTTCTAAAACAATGAGTTTTGGAAAAAGTAAAGCCAGATTAATGAATGGTCCAGATAAAAAAAGAGTTACATTTGATGATGTAGCAGGTGTAGACGAAGAAAAAGAAGAATTACAGGAGATTGTAGAATTTTTAAAAAATCCAAAGAAATTTACAGATATGGGAGCAAGAATTCCAAAAGGTGTGCTACTTGTTGGGCATCCAGGAACAGGTAAAACACTTTTAGCAAAAGCTGTAGCAGGAGAAGCGGGAGTACCATTTTTTATAATAAGTGGTTCAGATTTCGTTGAAATGTTTGTTGGTGTTGGAGCTTCAAGGGTAAGAGACTTATTTGAACAAGCTAAAAAGAATGCGCCATGTATAGTGTTCATAGATGAAATAGACGCAGTAGGACGTCAAAGAGGTGCAGGACTTGGTGGTGGACATGATGAAAGAGAACAAACATTAAACCAATTACTTGTTGAAATGGATGGGTTCTCAGAAAATGAAGGAGTTATAGTTTTAGCAGCTACAAACAGACCAGACGTATTAGACAAAGCTTTACTACGTCCAGGAAGATTTGATAGACAAATTGTAGTTTCAAGTCCAGATGTAAAAGCAAGAGAACAAATATTAGAAGTTCATGCAAGAAAGAAAAGAATCTCTGAAGAAGTAGATTTAAAAGTAATTGCAAAAAATACATCAGGATTTTCAGGAGCAGACTTAGAGAATGTTTTAAATGAAGCCGCATTATTAACAGCAAGAAGAAATTTAAATGAAATAGGAATGAAAGAAATTGAAGATGCCATGGTTAAAGTTACTATGGGACCTGAGAAAAAAACAAGAGTTAGAAGCGAAAAAGAAAATAAATTAGTTGCCTACCATGAAGCAGGTCATGCAGTTGTAAGTAGATTTTTAGAAACACAAGACCCTGTTCATCAAATTTCAATAGTACCTCGTGGAATGGCAGGAGGATATACTATGTACAGACCAACTGAAGATAAATCTTTTATGTCTAAAACAGAAATGGAAGAGGCTATTGTATCTTTACTTGGTGGTAGAGTTGCTGAAAGTTTAATATTAAATGATATTTCAACAGGAGCTAGCAATGACATTGAAAGAGCTTCAAAAATTGCAAGAGAAATGGTTACAAAATATGGAATGAGTGAAAGAATTGGAGCTATTATGTTTGGTTCTGGCCAAGAAGAAGTTTTCTTAGGAAGAGATTTTGCTCAATCAAGAAATTATTCAGAAGAAACAGCTGGAATTATTGATGAAGAAATTAAGAAGATTATTGATAAGGCATATGAAACTGCAAAGAATATTTTAACAGAAAATATTGATAAACTTCACGCAGTTGCAGGAGTTCTTCTTGAAAAAGAGAAAATTGATGGAGATGAATTTGACGCAATTTTTGCTAAATAAAAAATATACAAATGACATAGAAAAAAACTCTCAACATAATATTGAGAGTTTTTTTGTCGGTATTTTAGAATTGAACATTAACATTTTTTCTAGCATCATCATTATCAACTGCAAATAAAACTTTAGATTTAAATCCAAAAGAATTTGCTATAATATTGCTAGGGAACAATTCCAACTTTGTATTGTATTTTGTTGCAGTATCATTATAAAATTGTCTTGAAAAAGAAAGCTTGTTTTCGGTATTGCTTAACTCTTCAGAAAGCTGAATGAAATTTTGATTTGCTTTCAATTCAGGATAATTTTCTGAAACTGCCATAATAGTTTTTAAAGCTCCTGATAATTGATTATCAATTTCTAATTTTTCTGAAACTGAATTAGTATTAGCCCAAGAAGTTCTAAGAGCTGCAATTTTTTCAAAAGTTTCAGATTCATGTTTCATATAACCTTTAACTGTTTCAACCAAATTTGGTATTAAATCAAATCTTCTTTGAAGTTGAACTTCAATTTGACTCCAGCTATTTTCAACTCTTTTTTCAAGAACTTTTAAATTGTTAAAAGTAGAAATTACATAAATCGCAATAATTACAACGATTGCAATAATTATACCTAAAACCATAAAAGACACCTCCATATATAAAATTTTTCTAGAAAAATAATACCATATACAATAAAAAAAATCAATAAAAATTTTTTTGTCATATAAGTAGTACAAGCAACATATAATATAGTATACTTCAAGTGGCAGAAGTATTTTAGAAAAAAATCATCGAAAAAACAAGAAATATGTAAAATTTGACAAATATAGAAATTTAGGATATAATCACATTGTTCAAAAGGGAGGACATGATTTTATGAATAAAAACAAAATATCTAAGGCGACTATACTAAAGATATTATGTATAAGCTTGATATTAATAATAATATCAGGAATAGGTGTTGTAGCAATGGCAACACAAATGAATAGCGTAACAATAATATTACAAAATGGATATGAATTAACAGTTTTAACAAGTAAAACAAATGTAAAAGACATATTACTAGAAAGTAATGTAGAATTACAAGAAAATGAAAAAGTAACACCAGGCTTAGACGAAAAAATAGGAGAAGAAAATACAATAAGAATAACAAACAGATCAGTTCAAGAAATACAAGTTGCTAAAGTTTCAGAAAATGGAATAGAAACAACATTAGATGACATATTAGCAAACTATTCATCAATTATCGAAAAGATAGTTGTTGAGGAAGTTACAATTCCATATGAAACAATAACAAAAGACGTTTCAAATGGAGAAACATCAACAAAAAATAAAGTTGTTCAAGAAGGTCAAGAAGGAATAAAAAGAATAACATCAAAAGTTAAATACAAAAATGAAGAAGAAATTGAAAGACAAATATTATCAGAAGAAGTAATAAAAGAACCAGTAAACAAAATAGTACAAATACAAAAAAATGTAACAGCCAGAACGTCAACAACTACAAGAACAACAGACAATACAGCAACTGCTTCAACAAATACAACAAGTACATCAACATCAACTGCAATATATAAAGTTACAGGATATTGTTCATGCGCAATTTGTTGTGGTAAAAGTGCTTCTGGATACACAGCTTCTGGAACAAAAGCTACAGCAGGTAGAACAGTTGCAGCTTCAAGCCAATTTGCTTTTGGAACAAAACTTTCTATAAATGGAAAGACATATACAGTTGAAGATAGAGGTGGAGCGATCAAAGGAAATAAAATAGATATTTATTTTGATACACACCAACAAGCTTTAGCATGGGGAGTTAGATACTTACCAGTAGAAGTTGTAAAATAAAAATATTAAAGAGGGGAAAATTAAAGTTTTCTGCCTCTTTTTTTAAAAGAAACTCTTGTAATTACTACATTTTTTTGATATAGTATAATAGTAAAAATTTAAGTAAAAGGAATGAGAATAATATGAGTGGACAAAGAACAAATAGAGGAAGAAGATATGAAGAAGAACCAAAACTTAATTATACAAAAGTATTTGCTGTATTAATAGCAATAGTAGTAATAATAACATTTATTTTAGCAATAAAAAATATATTATCAAATGATGTAGCAGATAACAAAGTAACTGGATATTTTGCCTTATACACAGAAAATAAATGGGGGGTAATAGATTCAAAAGGAGATGCAATCATACCAGCCCAATATGCAGAAATGATAATTGTACCAGACAGCACTCAAGACATATTCTTATGCACATATGATATAAACAGTGAAACAGGAGAATATAAAACAAAAGCATTAAACAAGAAAAATGAAGAAATATTCACTGAATATGAACAAATTGAAGCAGTAGAAAATTTTGACAAAAACGAAAATGTTTGGTATGAAAAAGACGTACTAAAAGTTAAGAAAAACGGAAAATATGGATTAATAACATTTAAAGGAAAAGAAATTGTTGAATGTCAATATGACGAAATATATGCTTTGAAAGGTATTGAAAACAGTTTTGTAATCAAAAAAGATGACAAAGTAGGATTAATAGATAAAACAGGAAGAATAATAATAAACACAGAATACAAAGAAATCACAAATTTAGGAAAAGATTATAATGAAGGATTTATAACAATAGCAGAAGACGGAAAATATGGAGTAATAAGTTATTCTGGAGAAGTTAAATTAAAAAATGAATATGACAAAATAGAACAAATTTATGGAAAAGACACATATGTAGTAAAAAACGGAAATAAAACACAAGTTATAAATGCTTCAGAAGAAGTGCTAATATCTTCTGGATTTGATGAGATTAAAGAAATTTTACAAAAAAGTAGTGGTGTAATATTTGAAAAAAACAAATTATATGGTGTAATGTCAACATCTGGAGAAGTTATAATAGATGCAAAATATGAAAATATTTACGAATTGCAAGACGGAAATCTAGTAGCTATGAAAGATACAAAATATGGAATTATAGATTTAAATGAAAACATAAAACTAAATTTTGATTACACATCAATTGCATACAACAAAGATGCCAATATTTACATTGCAGAAGATTCAGATTATAAATCATCAATTATAAATAGTAATTTTGAAGTTAAATTAATAGGAATTTTATCAGAATTAAATCAAGAAAAAGGTTATATAAGAATGAGGATTGATGAAGAATATAAATACTATAATTTAAAATTTGAAGAAATTTCAAGTGAAAAAGTATTAACAGCAAATACATTGTTCTTAAGTAAAAAAAATGATAAGTATGGTTATGTAGATGAAAAAGGAGATGTAGTAGTAGATTACATTTATGATGATGCAACTGAGCAAAATATTTATGGATATGTTGCCGTTAAGAAGAATGGTGTGTGGGGTTCACTTGATAGCAAAGGTAATAAAATTATAGAACCCAAATACAGTCTTGAAAATAACTTGATTATTGATTTTATTGGAAAATGGCACTTAGGAGAAGAACTTAACATGAATTATTATTGTGACCAATAAAGCATCAAAAAATATTTTTTGAATTAATTAAGCAAACCGTTAAGGAAGGAATAAAAAATGGAGCTAAAGACAAAATATCAATATACATATTTTATATATCCGTATATGGTAAAAGAAAATAAATATACAAAATACCTCATAAAGCTATTAAAAAATGAAAATTGCAAATTAAAGCTATTTGAAAAACAAAGAGAACCAGAGGTATATGCATACTTTACCCCGAAAATTAGAAATTGTATGTTTTCAACATTTAATTTCACGAAAAAACAAAAGGAAAAACTAAAAGAATTGCCAGTAGAAACTGAAGCTGCAATACTTGCAGAAAATCCTTGCACTATTTTTGAATATAATATAGAAAATGAAATTCAAGGTAAAGTAGAAGAAAAGGATGGAATATTTTTTAGAATTCAAAAGTTAGAAATAATTTGTTTTAATACAGGAATTTGTTTTTTGAGTATCAAAACAAGCATAGAAGATAGTGAAAAATTTTCTGATATTTTAAATTTTAATTATAAGTTTAAAAATATAAATAGTTTAAATGAGAATATGAATTTAAATAATATAAAAATTCAGACAGATACATATGAAAATATACAAGATTTTATAAACTTCATAAATGAGCTTACAGGAGTAAATCAAATTGAAATACAAAACATAGATATAGATACTCAAAAATTTCTTACATATAGTTATGCTTGTATAGAGCAATCAAATTGGAGTAATGCTATCCAATTTGATAATATAAAATCGCAGTATATAAAATTTGTAAAAGGATTACCAAATGATGATAACGTAAATTATAATTGTGGAATGAAAATTATTGATAAGTGGAATTATGCTAAATTAGGAGTAACAAAACAAAGTGTAACGTTATTTTCATCTTCAATAGATTTAAATAATTACACAATATTTCCACAAGAATTTGAATCTAAATATTTATATACATATATTCTTGCTTTATATATTAGAGTGTATTTAAAATCAATAAATATTAAATTTAAAAAAAGTAATATGATAAAGAAAAATAGAAAGCAATTTTTAGAATTTACAAAAAATATTTGGATACATGAAATTACAAATGAAGATATTGGTACATTGTATTTTAATTATTTAAAAGAAGTGCTAGAATTAGATGATTTATATTTAAATGTAAAAAATGAATTTGATATTTTTTATAAAGAATTAAACATAGAAAAAAATACAAAAATTAGTATTGCAATAGCTGTAATGCTTGGTTTGATATTAATTTGCAATATTGCAAATCTGCTGTATTTTAGAAATTTTTAAGAAGGGTAAAGGTTGTTCCGTAATATAAAAATGTAAAAAGGAATAACCTTTGAAATTAGTTTAAATGAAAATAAGATGTGGAACTGATATTATAGAAATTGATAGAATAAAACAAAGTATTGACGAATTTCAAGAAAGCTTTTTAAATAGAGTTTTTACGCCAAAAGAAATAGATTATTGTGAAAGGAAAAAACAACAAAAGTACCAGCACTATGCTGCAAGGTTTGCAGCAAAAGAGGCTGTATTTAAGGCAATATCTGAAAAATTAGATAATAAGTATTCAATTTCATGGAAAGATATTGAAGTAGTAAACAACGAAGACGGAAGACCAAAAGTAAATTTACTTTTAAACTCAATTAATGATATTGAAAGTATTGACCTTAGTATTTCTCATTGCAAAGAATATGCAGTGGCAAATGTTGTTGTGGTTTTTAAAGAAATATGAAGTTATTTGATACACATGCACATTATAATGACGAAAAATTTAATGAAGACATGGAAGAAATTTTATCAGCTATAAAAGCTGAGGGAGTAGAAAAATTAGTTTGTGTTGGCTATGACCTTGAAGGATCAAAAAAGGCAACCGAAATAGCAAAAACGCATGATTTTGTATATTCTACTTGTGGAATTTCTCCAAATGATATTCCACAATCTGAAGAAGAATTGTGGAAAGTACTTAGCAAAATTACTGAAATTTTGAAAAACGAAAAACAAAAAAATAAATTAGTTGCAGTTGGAGAAATTGGACTAGATTATTACTGGAATAAAGAAAATGCCCAACTCCAAAAAAAGGCTTTTATAGAGCAAATTAAAATTGCAAATGAATTTGACCTTCCAATTGTAATTCATACGAGAGAAGCAGTTATGGATACAATAGAAATTTTAAGGAAAAACACTGTAAATAATTTTGGTATTTTTCATTGTTGTCCACTTAACAGAGAACTTGTAAAAGAAGCGCTTAAACTTGGGTTTTATATTTCTTTTGCAGGACCTGTTACTTTTAAAAACTCAAAAAATGCTAATGAAATTATTCAATTAGTACCATTAGATAGAATTTTAATTGAAACTGATAGTCCATATTTATCTCCAGAACCAAAACGTGGTCAAAGAAATGATTCGAGAAATGTAAAATATATAGCTCAGAAAATTGCAGATGTAAAAAATGTGCCGTTAGAAGAAATAGCAAAAATTACATATGATAATGCATTAAGAATTTTTAAAATATAGTTAGGGGGCTTAAAATGTTTGAAACTTGGGAAGAACTAGAAAATTCAATAATAAATTGTCAAAAATGTAAACTTTCTCTAAATAGAAACAATATTGTATTTGGAACTGGAAAAAAAGACGCTAAAATTATGTTTATAGGGGAAGGCCCTGGCGCAGACGAGGATATGCAAGGAGAGCCTTTTGTTGGAAAAGCTGGTAAACTTATGGATATGGCATTTACTGCTGTTGGTATTAAAAGGGAAGAAGTTTATATTGCTAATGTTGTAAAATGTAGACCTCCTGCAAATAGAAATCCTGAAAAAGATGAAGCAGTAGCATGCTTAAATTATTTGAGAAATCAAGTAATTCTTGTAAAACCACAAATTATTGTATTATTAGGAAGTGTGGCACTAAAGAATATTTTGGGGGAAGAATTAGCCATAACAGCTTCAAGAGGAAAGTGGTTTGAAAAAAAGGGGATTTGGTACCTGCCAACTTGGCATCCTGCAGCACTTCTTAGAGATGAAAATAAAAAGGCTGATTTTATAAAAGATTTGCAGTTAATATTAGAAAAGGAAAAAGAAATTTAAAAATTACACATTTTGTACTAGAGAGCAGAAAATGCGTTACGGAGAAAAATGTTAAAATTTAAAAAATACACATTTTGTACCAGAGAGCAGAAAAAATGCGTCTACTTAGAGAAAAAGTTAAATAGAAAAATATACATTTGGTGTCAGTGGAGAATACTAAAAAGAGAGGAATCATATTAGATATGAAAAAAGAAACAGAGGAAATAAAAGAAAAACTTGAATATTGTTTGAATTGCAAAATAAAACCATGTTCGCAAAAAGGATGCCCTCTAAATAACGATATACCGGATTTTATCCGATTAGCAAAAGAAGAAAAATATGAAGAAGCATATAATTTATTAAGTCAGACTACAGTGCTACCAGCAATTTGTGGGAGAATATGTCCTCATATGAGTCAATGTCAGGGAAGTTGTGTTAGAGGAATAAAAGGTGAGCCTGTATCTATTGGTGACATAGAGGCTTTTATAGGAGATGTGTCAATTCAAAATGGATATAAAATACCAGAAAATCAAATGCTAAAAAACGAAAGTAAAGAAAAAAGGCCAGATGAAGAAATGAATCCACAAAAAGAAAATAATCAAATAGATGGAGAAAAAGCAAAAACAGATAAACAATCTTGCAAGAATAAAAAAGTTGCAATTATAGGAGGAGGTCCTGCAGGACTAACATGTGGGGCATTTTTGAAAAAAACAGGCAAATTTGATGTTACAATTTATGAGAAATATGATTACTTAGGCGGACTGTTAATGCACGGAATTCCTGATTTTAGATTACCTCGAGAAATAACAAAAAAGACGATAGAAAAAATTCTAGATTTAGGAATAAATGTTAAATACCATAAAGAATTAGGAAAAAACATATCACTAGAGGAATTATTAAACTCAAATGATGCTATATTTTTGTCTTTTGGAGCCAACGTATCTATAAAAATGGGAGTACATGGAGAAGATTTAAAAGGCGTTTATGGTGGAAATGAGTTGTTAGAATTTAATGCTCATCCAGATTATAAAGGAAAAAATGTTGCAGTTATAGGTGGCGGAAATGTTGCAATGGACTGTGCGAGAACAATTAAAAAAATGGGGGCAAATAGCGTAAAAGTTATTTATAGAAGAGCAGAAGAACAAATGCCAGCTGAGAAAAAGGAAATAGAAGATGCAAAAAAAGAGGGGATAGAGTTTTTATTTCAAAATAATATTGTAAAAATAATTGGAACAAAAAAAGAAGAGATATTAAATAAAAAACAGAATGATATATTAAACAAATTTGATAAAATAAATAAAGAAAATGAAATAAAAAAATTATCAAGAGATGGAGAAGTCGAAAAAATAGAATTAATTAAAACGGAGCTTATAAAAAAAGATGGGGAAGATAGATTAGTTCCTGTAAATATAGAGAACAGTAATTTTCAAATTGACATAGATTATGTAGTTATGGCATTAGGCTCAAAATCAGCAGAATTTGTAAAAAAATTAGGCTTAAAACTAAATGATAAAGGCAAAATTATTATAGATGAAAATTGTAAAACTTCCAATTCAAAAATTTATGCAGGAGGAGATATTGCAGGGAATAAAGGTACAGTTGCTTG
Organism: Clostridia bacterium; assembly: GCA_017458285.1. Lineage (GTDB taxonomy): Bacteria > Bacillota > Clostridia > TANB77 > CAG-508 > CAG-269. The sequence goes on from JAFTFU010000198.1 coordinate 23,028, forward strand.
GGCTGCAAGAAGTGGAAGAAACGCAGCAGATGCAATAATAAGAGAGTTGGGAGAATAGCTAAAGAAAAATATATATAATATAAGAAAAGCGATGCAAAGAAAATAAAAGTGAAGCAAAACAAAGCAAAGCAAAACAAAGCAAAACAAAGCGAAATAAAGTAAGTAAGTAAGATGAGTAAGTTAAGGAAGATAAAAAGATAGAGGAGTCGATTTTTCGACTCCATTTGTTTTATTGCAAACTATTTTTAAACACAAATTTCTGCTGAAGACTCCTAAACAAATTCAAAAATTTATTTACTTTTGTGAGTTCAGGAGCAGTTTCAATTCCTCCATGTTCTAAAATGTTATATTTATGTTCTAAAGCACATAATTTTTCAGTATAATAATTATCAAAAAAGAAATAACCGTCACATCTAGCGACCAAAGGTTTAAAACCTTCTAACTTTTCTCTAAAATTTTCTATATCTTCAAAACTAGAAATGCGATCAAAGCTATTATCAAAAAAGCTTGAAACAATTAAATTTTGAGTACGCATAAAAGTTAAAGCAATTTTTTCTTTTAAGAGTTTTATTTTATTATTAATTCTATCAACCGCTTTTGTATGTTCATCATATTTTTGCAGAATATTGTTATATTTAATAATATTAGTTTCATATTTAAGAATTTTATCTACTGCATTAATAATGGCGTCATAAGTTCTTTTAGAAGTTAGAGAGATAAACATATTCTTAAAATTATCATTGCTATTAAAAGTGCTTTCAAATACAGTATTTTCGCCGATAAAATAGCAAATTTGTTCTAATATGTAACATTCAACTGGATAGTATGATGGGCTTGAAGATTTAAAACTAACACCATAATATTTCACAAAATCGGGGTGGGTTCCATTTACTTTTGAAGTAATAAGTTGAACCGCGGCTTCGTTTAGTCCTATTCCAGTGGGTTTTAAATTATCAAATGTACATACACCCATTCTTAATAATTTATTATGATTATTTTTTATTTCCTGCAAATGATGAATGCATTCATGTACTGCATATTCTTCTAGGTTTTCCGTTTCGATATGTGTGTTAAAGTAAATTGAAGAATTTTTGTAAAAGTAATTTGCTTCTGCCATTCCATTAGGCATATCAGCTGTATACATATTTATACGGGATAAACTTATAAATAGTTTTTGACTATCAAAATTCATTTTTGGAAATGTTTCTACTAATTTATCTGTAATATTTTTTGCTATTCTATTTGAAATTAAAGTATCTAATTTATTTACAACAGTTATACCGTCTTTCTTTAAATCGTGCTCTATGCTCATATAAATCTCCTTAGTAGGTGTAACTATACTTAAATTGTTGTCACACTATTAATATAATACAACAAAAATTTCAGAAACTCAATAGGTTTTATATAAAAATTTGATTGAAAAGTTACTAGATAAAGGTTTTTTATCTAGTAACAAACCTTTAATAAAAATAAAATAAAACCATTGAAATATATAAATATAGTTGATATACGAGGAGGAAATAGCAATTATAAAAAATAAATTTAAAAACAGACATAATTTTTAGGACATTTTTTTCAAGAAAAGGAAATGAATACTTTTTAATAGACTTTTTAAATGCTCTAATTAATGTATAAATTAAATCTATAGAAATAACTGGACTTACAGAAGAAGAAATTAATAAGCTTATAATAAATAATTGAGTATATCATAGTTTTAAATGTTCTATTAATAATTATAATTACTTTATAAACATATATTTGGATAAATTTTAAATCTCAATCTATACTTAGTATAAATTGAAATTTTTTATATTTTATTGTTCTACTTTTCTTGTATACTACCATTTTTAATAGCAGTTACTCATTTATAGGAAGATTTATGAAACAAGAGACTTATTTAGTTACTATATCTAAAATTAACTAAAATGAACGAATTGCAATATTTCAATTGACTTTTTAGTTTTTTGAATGTATAATCTTAACATAATAATTCAAATAAAAATGAGACTATATAACTATACGTCTCATATATAAAGATAGGAGCGATAAATATGGCATATAATTTCACAGAAATTGAAAAAAAATGGCAAGAATATTGGGACAAAAACAAAACATTTTTCACAGATGTTTGGGATTTTTCAAAACCTAAATTTTATGCATTAGACATGTTCCCATATCCATCTGGACAAGGATTGCATGTTGGACATCCAGAAGGATACACAGCAACAGATATAATATCTAGAATGAAAAGAATGCAAGGATACAATGTATTACATCCAATGGGTTGGGATTCATTTGGTTTACCTGCAGAACAATATGCAATAAAAACTGGAAATCACCCTGCAATATTCACAAAACAAAATATTGCAACATTTAAAAGACAATTAAAAATGCTTGGATTCTCATTTGATTGGGACAAAGAGTTATCAACATGTGACCCTGATTATTATAAATGGACACAATGGATTTTCAAACAATTATATAATGATGGATTAGCAAAATTAGTTGATATGCCTGTTAACTGGTGTGAAGAATTAGGTACAGTTTTAGCAAATGATGAAGTAATAAATGGAAAAAGTGAACGTGGAGGATTCCCTGTTGTTCGTAAAAATATGAAACAATGGGTACTAGACATTCCAAAATATGCTGAAATTCTTTTAGACGGATTAGAAGATTTAGATTGGCCTGAGTCTACAAAAGAAATCCAAAAAAATTGGATTGGAAAATCTGTTGGAGCAGAAGTTACTTTTAAAGTTGCAAATTCTGACTTAAGCTTTGTAGTGTTTACTACAAGACCTGACACTTTATTTGGAGCTACATATTGCGTTTTAGCACCTGAACATGAATTAGTAAAACAAATCACAACATCTGAGCAACAAAAACAAGTTGAAGAATATATAGCACTTAGTGCTTCAAAATCAGATTTAGAAAGAACAGAATTAAATAAAGAAAAAACAGGAGTATTTACAGGAAGCTACGCTATAAATCCTGTAAATGGAAAAGAAATTCCAATTTGGATTTCAGATTACGTTTTAGCAACATATGGTACAGGAGCTATAATGTCAGTTCCAGCACATGATGAAAGAGACTATGAATTTGCTACTAAGTTTGGATTAGAAATAATTCCTGTATTAGAAGGTGGAGATATTTCTAAAGAAGCTTATACAGGAGACGGATTACATATAAATTCAGATTTCTTAAATGGATTAAATAAAGAGGATTCAATAAATAAAATTATAGATTGGTTAGAAGAAAAACAAATCGGAAGTAAAAAGATAAATTATAAATTACGTGAATGGATATTTGCAAGACAACGTTATTGGGGAGAACCAATTCCTGTAGTTTATGTTGATGATGAAATAAAAGCAATTTCAGATGAAGAATTACCTTTAGTTTTACCAGAGCTTGAAGATTATAGTCCTTCAAAAACAGGTGCTTCTCCTTTAGATAAAGCAACTAATTGGGTAAATACCGAATTTGAAGGTAAACCTGCAAAAAGAGAAACAAGTACTATGCCTGGTTCAGCTGCTTCTTCATGGTATTTCTTAAGATACATAGACCCTCATAACGAAAACGAATTTGCAGATAAAAAACTTTTAGAGCATTGGTTACCAGTAGACTTATATATGGGTGGACCTGAACATGCTGTAGGACACTTATTATATTCAAGATTTTGGAATAATTACTTATATAATAAAAATTATGTACCAGTTAAAGAACCATTTGCAAAATTACGTCATCAAGGTATGATTTTAGGTTCAAATGGAGAAAAAATGTCTAAATCAAAAGGTAATGTTGTAAATCCTGATGATATGGTAAAAGAATTTGGTGCAGATAGTTTAAGATTATATGAAATGTTTATGGGGCCAATAGATGCAGCTAAACCATGGGATCCAAATGGAATTGACGGTGCTAAGAAATTCTTAGATAGAGTTTGGAGATTAATTGCCGAATCTGGAAAAATATCTAATAAAGAAAACAAAAATCTTTAAAAAATATATCACTTTACATTAAAAAAAGTTACAAACGACTATGAAACAATGAACTTTAATACTGCAATATCTCAATTAATGATATTTGTAAATGCAGCTAATAAAGAGGAAGTTTTACCATTAGAATATGCTGAAGGATTTGTTAAACTATTAAATCCTATTGCCCCTCACATAACAGAAGAGTTATGGAGCACACCTTTAAAACATGAAAATTCAATCGCTTATGAACCATGGCCAAATTATGATGAAGCTAAAACTGTAAATGACGAAATTACTTTACCTATACAATTTAATGGAAAACTTAAAGCTACTATTACAATTAATGTTGATGAAGATGAAACTATTGTTAAGGAAAAAGTTCATGAAGCTATTGATTCTAAACTTGATGGAAAATCTATCGTTAAAGAGATTTATGTAAAAAACAAGATTTATAATATTGTCGTGAAATAATTTTAAGTTATAGTTTAAATCTTCTATGAATAAAATAAACCTAACCCATATTTATTATGAGTTAGGTTTATAAATATAATTAAATAAGCCTCTAAAATTTATCCAAACAATGTATTTTAATTTATAAAACTATATATTACATCCTATGAATTATACCAATTGATACAAAATCAAATATTTCAGCATAATTTTAATCCTCTTTTAGTTTATTAATTTCTTCTTCTGTAAGTCCAGTTATTTCTAAAATTTTTTCTTTTGGTATATTAAGAGAGATTAATTTTTTGGCAATATTTCTTTTTTCTTCAGCAATTCCAGCACTATGTCCCTCTGCACGACCTTGTGCAAGTCCTCGATCTTCTGCATTTTGAACAGCACTATTATAATCCATTTCCCACTTTTCTTTAAGTTCTGCAATTCTTTTTATTTCCTCGTCTCCAGTTAATGTGCCTAATTCAATTTTTGCTTTTTCAATTATTTAATTGTTTTTCTCTGCCAACTCGATCATCTCCTTATCATAATCATCTATTATGGCAAGCCACTG
>JAFTFU010000199.1 GCA_017458285.1 Clostridia bacterium
GCCATTGCTGTTAAGCTATCACTTATATCTATATTTATTTGGTCTTTTACCATTTTTAAAAAGTAATCTGAATATATTTCCTCCATTATTTTATTTGGGATATTTAAAATTGGAAATCCCGCAACATCTCCGTCTATTGTTAAGTATCCTAAATAAAATAGCATTGATGCGAATTCTCTTTCTCCAAATCCTATCTCTGGATTAAACTTTTCAACAATGTCTGTTGCAATTCCCTCTTTTGATAGTGTTCTTTCTATTATCTCTTGTTTGTTTTCGTTTGTACATAAGTCAAGCATTTTCCCTAATTTTGAATAATCACTTGCTATGTTTACATCTACTAAATCTTTTGGTATTTTATTAAATGTTGTATATTTATTTAGGAAAAATAAGCACATGTTAGTGTTATATATTCTTTCTTCTGCATCTGTTGAAAATTGGTATCCATCATAATTTTCTTTTAATATTGGTAATATATTTTTTTGTTCTTCCTCTTTTATTTCCAACTTTTTCATTAATGTAATTAATTCTTCTTTGTTAAAACCAATCATATTATTAAATCTAGGATCTCTTGTTATATCATTTGAAATATTAAATCCTGATGTTAAGCTATCTAACGTTATTGGAGCGACTCCTGTTATGAATATTCTGTCTACTACTGTTTCTGTTCCTTCTTTTAGTTTTTCATACCATTTTCTTATTTTTCCATTTTTAGATACTAATTGTTTAAATTGCTCTGTATGAAAACCTAATAATTCATTTGCAAAATGGTCGTATTCATCTATTATTACATATATTTTTTCATCTGGCTTTTGAATTTTAAATGCTTCAAATAAGCTTTTTAACATTGCTTCAGGTGTTTGTTCTGGATTTATGTAAAAATCCATTTTGTATTTTTTCACAAAAGTATCTATTGGAATTTGTACATTGTCTTTAAACCCTTGAATTGCACTTTCTTCTGTAGCTGTATCTATTCCTGAAAAATTAAATTTTAATATATGATAACTATTCTTTAATTTTGTTGGATTTTTTCCTATATATGTTTCTCCATATAAGTTTTCGAATTTATCAACTTTTAAGATATCATAATAATTTTCTAACATACTTGTAAATAATGTTTTTCCAAATTTTCTTGGTCTTAAAAACATTATTCTTTTATCTGATAAACTTTCTAATTTTTCTATATACATTGTTTTATCAACATAATAATAGTTTTGTTCTATTAATTCTTCATAATTACTTATTCCATTTGGTAGTTTTTTCATTTATTTTTGCCCTCCTACCTTATATAAATTTATTTTTATAATTGTTTAAGCGATTTTTTTCTTTTCCATTATATATAATATTTTCTTACTTTGCAAGTAGTTTTTATACGTTTTGCTACTTTAATTTTTTCTTTCATGGTCCAGGCACTTTAAGTATATTTGTTTCATATACTATCAATAGAAAAAATGGAGGTGCTAAGTTTATGTTGTCTTTATGTATTACTGGTTTCTTGGATTTTTTATATTCTGCCATTTTTGTTGTTGGATATATTTCAGGTAGTAATTTATTTCCGGAGCCACTAAGCGCTGAAGAAGAAAAAGATTGTTTAGATAGAATAAAATCAGGTGATGAAGAAGCAAGAAATAAGCTCATAGAAAGAAATTTAAGGTTGGTTGCACATGTTGCTAAAAAGTATTCAAATTCAAATGTTGATCAAGATGATTTAATTTCAATTGGTACTATTGGTTTGATAAAAGGAGTTAATAGTTTTGACGTTGATAAGGGTTCAAAATTATCTACATATATTTCAAGATGTATAGACAATGAGATTTTAATGCATCTTAGGGCTACTAAAAAGCTAGGTGCTGAAGTGTTTTTAAATGAACCAATCGGAAAGGATAAAGATGATAACGTAGTTACTCTTCAGGAAGTTTTAGAAAATGATGAACGTAGTGTTGATGAAATTATTGATTTAAAAATGAAAACTAAGACTTTGTATGAAAAAGTAAAAACTGTTTTAAAAGATAGAGAACGAACTATAATTGAACTTAGATTTGGTCTTAATGGAAAAAAGCCTAAAACTCAAAACGAAATTGCGGAAATGATTGGCATTTCTCGTTCTTATGTTTCTAGAATTGAAACTAAAGCTATTAGTAAATTGGGAAAAGATATTGAGGATTAAGTGTATTTAAAAAAACAACATTTTGTATCAGTTTAGTCTGCTTTTTAACTGAGACAAAATGTCGTTTTTTTATTTCATATTTTCCGCCAATTTATTTTTCCCTTTTAATTGGAACAATATGTTATTTTTGATTTTTAACATTTTGTTTAAGTAGCACACTTTTTTCTGCTCTCTGGTACAAAATGTTCATTTAAAAAAATACATATTAGTCTGGTATTAAAACAGAACGGAATCCTGCATACCATTCGGTAATACCTCTATTATCACCATTTTTTAAAATACCACTAGGCACACCATACCAAGGGTTGCTACGTAAGAAATATATTTCACCATTTGCTGTGTCGCTTTCAAAATTTTGTCCAAACCAACCATTACCATCTCCCATTGCTTTTGACATTTCGTATATTCCATCTCCAAATATTTTACTAAAACCTGGATATGCAGATGTAAAATCTTTATTGTTTGTAGTTGTTGGATTATATGGATACGATGTTCCTAAATATCTTTCTCCATTAATCATAGCTGTTCCATTTGTACGATAAGAGACTCCTTCAGCATTAACATATGATGCAACATTTTCGCTTAATGTTCCAGCCATATCATATATTCCATAGATATTACCTGTTGTACTAGCTTTTGTTCCCTTTCCACTATCCGAATTCTTTTCTACGTTATTCCATGCATATGATTTCCCATTTGTTCCGTTTACTTCTGCTTTTAAATCATTATAACTTGTATAGGTCATTATATTTTGGCTACTTGCTTTTTCTGGTGCACAATA
>JAFTFU010000200.1 GCA_017458285.1 Clostridia bacterium
ATACCTAAAAATAAACCTATAATTGCTATAATCACAAATGCAAAGATAATTGTTACTTTTTTATTATCATTCAAATTCATAATAAAAGCTCCTCTCTAAATTACTATTTTTCTTTATCCAACATGTTAACAATATTACAATATTGTTAACATCTTTATTTCTCTATAATAATATCACAAAAGCGAATGAATTTCAATTTCACTCGCCTATTTTATAATCACATTATCATAAACTTTTTTACTAGCTTTTGCATACATTTATTGCACACATGTTTATTATTGTAGTCTATTAAATCCTTTATACTAGAACAAAAAATGCATTTATGACTATCTTTTACTAAACTTATTACATTATTTTCAACATAAATATCCATTCTGTCATTAGTTTTTATAACAAATTTATCCCTTATCTCTTTTGGAATAACTATTCTTCCCAATTCATCCACTTTTCTACTCATTCCTGTATCTTTCTTCATAATACTCCTCCAAATTATATTTTTATATCTTTTAGCAGACTGTCTGCTAAATTATAACATGATAAATATTATAAAATCAATACATAATAATAGTATTGAGGGTAGATTATGAAAAAATTTGATGGGAAGAGTAATGCATACGGTAAAATAATTGAAAAATGTAGAAAGAGCAAAAATATGTCTAGAGCAGATGTTTCAAGAGAGTTAGATTTAATAGATGTTCCTATTAATCCAGATGAATTATATAGAATTGAAAGACAAAATATGATTTTAAAAGATTATGAACTAATTGCCATTTGTATGATTTTAGATATTGATTATAATGATTTAATCAAAGTAATTAAAAAGAAAAAATAATATAGATAGAGCCACTTATTTGTAGCCCTATCTTATTTTATTTTTGTTCTTAGTTTTAGTAACTTGTTTTTCACTTCTTTCTTTATTATCATGAAATCTCTTTTGTATTATCCAGTCTTCTTTTTCTCCTTTTTCAGCTTTACTGATTATTCTTCTGCAAGTTTGTATTTTCTTATTTATTCTTTCAATATCTTCATTTAAGATATTAATTCTTGCCTTCAAAATCGTTTTATCGGCTGCATTATCTGTTTTGTTATATAATTTCATATATATTTCTTTTTGAGCCTTTAAAGGAGAAACTTCTTCTAAATATTGAGTTCTTAAATTTTGAGTATCTTCTATTGATGTTAATTTATGAGCACTAATCATATTTAATTCATCACATAACCTACTAAATTTATCTATTTCTTTATAATATTCTGGAGTTCTTTCCTCATAATGAATTTTAGGAGGTAGTTTTCCTAATACATATAAAAAATGTACATACCACCTATAAAAATGAGAGTGTTCCAATAAAAAAGAATCTATTTTTACACCTTCATATATTTTAATTTTATATACTTTTTCTTCTTTAAATTGATAATTTTTATAATAGATTCTGTTCTTTATATTTTCAAAAGTATAGTCTTCTCCAAAAGCTCTTGCAAGTCTTATATTCCTATTATAATATGGAGTTGATATAGATATTGAATCTCCAGACTTTTTGATATAATAGCCTTTATATGCCAAAAAATCTGCAAATTCCTGATATTTTCTTGCCTCTTTAATTGCTTCGTCAATATCATTCTTTATAAGTTCCATTTTTCCACTATTGCGATTATAATTTTTAATTCTACTTCTTGCTATATCTTTTTCTTTATTTGCTTTATCAGTTTCTATTACTGATAGTCTATATTTTCTACATAGTTCATCATTTGTTTCTCTAACTAATGCTAATTCTACATTTGAATTGTGATATTTACTTCCATCAACAAATGAAACCGAATTTAAAATAATATGGTTATGGACATTCTCTTTATCAGTATGTGTGCAAACTAATACTTGATATTTATCTCCCCATAAACTTTCAGCAAGTTCCATGCCTATATCATTACATTGCCTAGCTGATACTTCTTTTCCATTAAATGATTGTATAAAGTGATAGCCTAATCTTCCACCTTCTTTATGAAAATTTTTCTTTGTTAGCATCATTTGAGTATAAGCAGTTTCTGGTAAACAATTTATTCCAGATATTAAAATTCCATGTTCGGTTTTTTCTCCATTTTTAACATAATTTATTGCTGCCTCTAAATTCTTTTTTATAACTTTATATTTAGTAATCGCCATAAGCCACCTCCTTATTTTTGTCTTGAATATATTTTCTTTTCAAACCTCAAAATAAAATCTGACAATTCTTTTGAAATATAACTATAATCATCATGTGATGTGCTATATCTTGAATTTGCAATTCTTGCAATCTGATTTATATTATTTGCTATTCCATATATTTCTTTTTGAAAAGATTTTATTTCCTCAGTTGGTTGTGCTTTTATTTTATAACCTTTAATTGTACTTCTAATAAATTCTGATTCAGTTAGTCCTGCTTCTTTTGATTTTTTCTTTAGTAATTCATCTTCTTTTGCATCTATCCATATTTGTTTCTTTATATTTCTCTTTCTCATATTTTTTTGTTCTCCTTTCAAAAAAATTACCAGTCTTTTTTCAGACTGGCTTAAAAATATTAAGGGGTTTGGGGAAGCAATTCCCCATCAATCAGTTTCCCCTAAAAACTGACAAGCAGTATTTATACGGGAGTATAAATGCGACGCTTGCTTTTAATATACTGTCAAACTATGAAGCCCTTACAATTTGCTAAAAATAAGTGCTTTATCTTCAATTCTTTCACATATTTTGCTTACTTCTTCATTAGAAAAATAGTCATTATCATTCAATAATTCATTATAAAAATTTTCCTTTTCTCTATAATCCATATCAACAAAAAAGTGATCTACTTTTTGATTTTTAATGATAGAAATTGGAATAATTTTATCTACTTCACAGTCTGAAACAAAATTTAAATCACAACTTTTATAGCTAATATCTAATGCTGGATTTGTAAAAATAAAAGGTATAAAACCAACATAAGTTTTCCATTTTACTTCATATTTGTTTGCATATATTTGACCTAAAATTGTTTTATTTCTAATAACAAAAATACCTTTCTTTGTTACTATAATATAATTATAGTAAGTCATTTTACTTCTTCCTTTTATTAAAATATTCTTGTAAATTACAAGTTCATTATTGAATAGATTTTTAAATTCTTCTGTTACTTTTAATTCATTATTTCTCATTTTTATTTGCTCCTTTCAAACTATTTTTTATTTTAAAAGGAGAAGAAACTTTTACATTTCTTCTCCACTATTTGTATTTAATTAAACATATATCAACTCCTTTCCAACAATTTCTTCTGCTTGATTTTTAAAGTTATTCATCATTCCAACCCAATATAAAGGATCAGAATTTTTCATTTCTTCTGTTAAATCACTTTGGTCTTTTAATTGTTTAATTATTCTTTCTACTTTATCTTTTGCTTGCATATCTGTTTCTACAATGTGCTTTCTTAAAGTTCCTTCCATAAGCATTATTGTATATTCTGCTTTCTTGTTTTCCTTCAAATAATTTAGTCTTAATCGTCCATATTTTCCTATACAATAATCTGGATATTCATCCTTTGGTGCTACTAAATTTGGTACATAATAATCTCCTTCCTTATGATATTCAATTTTGTTTTTTCTTTCATTATCCATAATGAAAACCTCCTTTAAAATAAATTTTTATATAAAAATAGAATAGACTTGCTATTCCATAATTACCGTTATTTTTGTATAATTAAGAAACCAGAGAGAGTGAGCTTTGTAGATTAGGCGTAATATATCCCATTTTGATAAAAGGATTATTACGCCTCTATTTATAAGAAACCGTCGGTCGTTCGCCAAGTTTCATAGGCAGTCTAGTAAGTAGCTAAAGCTACTATAATTGCTGATAATCTAATATCCTTGCTTATACTTGTCCAAGCTTTTTACAATTACAAATCCACATCCAAGTATCCACCAATACTCTTTATTTATTGTGAGTTTATAGTTCCAAGTTCTCACTTACGCATTTTGTATAAATAGACCGTTTACACTAATGCGAGCATATTTTATAGCATCGGCTTGCTAAACCAAGAACTTTTATAGAGGTTCTGCATATCTCTCACAAAATAAAAAAACACTTGTAATTTTTAACATTGCAAATGCTTTTTATTTTTCTATTCAATTAAATAAAATGTGAAACATTTTGCTCTATTTTAGAGTATTTTGTTTCACATTTTTGCTTATATAATATTTTTATTGTTTATTATTTCATTTAAAGTATTCTTTACTTCACTGATTTCTATTTTATATTTGTTATTTAATACATATTTGTTTTGCATATTATCAAATTCCTTTAATAAATTCTCATTAAAGTCTTGTTTCAAGTATGTAAAATCTTTTATTTTTATATTTGCATCTATTCCACCTTTTCTAATACTTTCTTCTTGCCTTTTATATGAAATTAACTGTTTTAATTCTTCTTTATTTCGTAACAATTCTTTGATTTCCTTTGTTTGTGCTAGTATTGTAATATCATATAAATGCTTTGATGTATCTTTATACATATTTCTAATATAATAAAACTCTGCTGCAAAAACTTTATCTATAAACATTCTTTCTAGCTTAATAATGTTTATATCAAAATTTGATATTCCAAATTGCTCTTTTAATATCTTTCTTTCATTTTCATTGGCTAGTTTATATATAAGTGGCTCAATGTTATATTTTTTATAAGGCTCGCTCACAGTAAAAGATGTTGCTTCTACTTGTATAATTCCTGCTCTATGTAATGGATCTTTGCTAGTATCGTAAATAGAATTGTATCTGTATATTCCAGTAACACTTCCTTTATTATCTATGCACTCATCTTTTGATAATTCTAATCCTTCTATTTCATAAC
>JAFTFU010000201.1 GCA_017458285.1 Clostridia bacterium
ATATACTTTTTCTTTAGTAGTCAGTATATATTTTAGCTTTTTCAACATAACAAAGTTTTTTCCTTCATAAAATTCACATAATAACATCCAACCATTGTCTTACTATTTTTTCAACAGACAATTCGTCTAACAACTCTCTTGCATAATCACTACGCTGTATATTCTTTTCATATTGAAGAATCATAGCCTTAGCTAACTCATCAACATTTTCATTTGGTACCACGATTCCATATTTTTCTATGGTCATCTTATCATATACTTTATCATTATAATCACTTGGAGCAAGCACTTCCGCACCAGCATTTGCTGTTGCAATGCATGGTAAACCGCACTGCATCGCTTCTAATAGTGTGTTGGGCATTCCTTCAATTTGAGAAGAAAGAACAAATGCATTTGCTTTTTTCAAATAATCATATGGATTAGGTTGTTTACCTGTAAAAAGTACTTTATCTTCAAGCTCAAGTTTTTTTACAAGTTCTTTTAATGCTTTTTCTTCAGACCCTGCACCCACTATTACTAGTCCAACATTATGTTTATCCTTTGCCACATTGTAGAACGCTTTTATTAGTACATCTTGGTTCTTTTCTTTAGCCAATCTTGCCACATTAATAAATATATATTTATCCTGTATAAAATCTATATATTCTTTTATGCACTTTTTTTCTTCAGGCACAGGATTTATTGCATTATATATTGTTGTTATTTTATCCTCGTTGACTCCAAAATTATCCACGAGGTCTCTTTTCACATTGTTAGACACTGCAACAATTTTGTCGCATCTTTTATAGCTATACTGATCATATACTTTTTTAAATGGATTAGTTAAAAAAAACGACTCGACATTTCTTACTGATACAATTGTCTTTTCTCCTACTTTAGATGAAACATTTATTAAATCCGCCCCTGGCAAAAAGCTAATGCAAACATCTATGTTATTTTTTCTTTTTATATTTCTTAATTCCTTTATTTGTTTCAATATTACTAACGGTTTCAACACTATAAGAGTTTTTGATGTTGTTTTATTATTTAGCACAATTACATTATCAACATCTGGTCTGATTTTAGGCTCATCATACACCACACAAACATAAGACTTGATATCAACATAATTTCTATTTATATAATTAGATATATTGCAAACTGTTTTCTCTGCTCCACCTCCCCACAGATGGTGTGTAAAAAACATAATATTTTTCATTTATTTTTCCTCATTGAAACATTATAACTAATCAAATTAATCATCAGTATAAATAGCAAAAATCCAATTGAAAAAGTAATTATAGTTCTATACTTATCAATTTTTGTTATATTTCCATCAAATCTTAGCATATGTGCATTTTCATCTTCGTAATTCAGAAACCATACATTACTATCTTCTCTTAAGGCATTAGCCTCTTCTTCAGATAAAAAAATACTTTGTGTATCATCTTCGGTGTCGCAACTTTTTCTCAATGCATATACAGAATTTGGCTCATTGTATACAATATTCCCTAATACAGTCCCCATGCCAACACTAAATGCTATAATAATAACAAAAATGCTTTTTTGTTGTGACACATGATTGCCAAAATCATTAAAATAATTACAAATAGATTCTAACCTATTTTTGTAATATGAAATATCAAATGCACGTGATATTTTTAATATTTGATATTCCTTTCCCCTTACTTTTTTTATATTATCCCACACATATTGTGCCAAAAATATTAATGTTACATTTTTATATGATATGTTAAAGAAAAATGGTTCAGAAATACCCGCTATACAAAAACTAAAAATTATTGCCAATTTAGCAGCATAATATATATCTTTCTTATCGCTATAATCATTTATAGTTTTTCTTATCATAAGAATATATACTGTCATAAAAAAGCAAAAGGCTATTATTCCGCTATTAACAAGCAAATTAGGATAAGATGAATCTAAATTGTATGTATAAAACAATCCCTCATAATTCAATCCAAATAAAGTCAAATTATAAGTTGTTAAAAAATATTTTGTAAGAGAAGGTCGTGTTTGCATCACTTTATTAACAAAATCAAAAGCCTCACCTTGCAATATAAGCGGTAAAACAATAGACGATAATACAGCACATGGAAGAATTATGTTAAGTATTACTTTTTCAACACTTCCTATAGTCCGCCCTATTTGTAATCTAGCAACAAATACTACATAAAACATGATTAACAAAAAATACATGATTATCCCAGTTAAGCTAATAGAAAATAAAAAAAAGAAAATTGCACCTATGCAAGATATTATTATAAATCGAATTAATTGTTTTCCTCTAAAAAGCATTGAAAACAATATGTAAGCAATCAAAACTGCATATGCTATCTGCAAGACATTTGGATGAGAATAGCCTAGTGCCCATCTAATTATGTAGCCTAATCCATATTTATTATGTATGACAAAATCTTGATTTCTAATATTAAGTAAATGTGTTAGTATTTGAAAGAAAAAAGCAGCTGACCAAATAATTGATGCATATTTAAATGCACTTCTCTCTGAAACATCCTTCAGCGAAACTATTAAAAAAAACATGACTATTGCTGATTGGTTACCAGAAATTTGCCATATTAGTAGCCCCAATCCCAACAACAATGTAATAAATAAGTATTCAATTATTGTGTGCTTTTCTATAGCTATTTTTATCAATACGCATAATGAACTAACTACCAACGCCACTTTAAAAGGCATTGTTCCATCTACAAGTCCAATACCTTTAGCACACAGCATTACTGTAAAATATACATAAAATAATAATTGAGGTAGAGCAATTACACTGTAATTCTTGTCCATACCACTACTCACTTTACAATCACAAAAACAACAAATCTGCCAAG
>JAFTFU010000202.1 GCA_017458285.1 Clostridia bacterium
GATTCATCAGATGGAGATACAGGTTCGACGCAAAATACAGGCACAGAAGAAAATTCTGGATATTGGAATTTTAACGATGATTCATATCAGACTGGGGCAGATTTTAATACATATCAAAATTCAGATACTGCTCAAAGTACATCAAATGAAGACTCTGACACAGGTGATACACCAACACCAACGACTACTCAAACACCAACGCAAACACCAGATAACTCATATGGTGATTCCATATATTCAAGTAACAAAGAGAAGAAAGCAACATATGGTAAAGTTCGTGCTGCTGGTAGAGTCTTAAAAAGAAGAGCACTAAGCAATCCTAGAAAATTTCTTAAACCAATAAAAATGGTAAGTAGAGGAGCAGCAAAAGTATTAGCTATGGGGACTTTGGGAACTGCTGGAGGAATTCTTGGCGCAATGACAGGAGATCCAAATGCAGCGTTCAAAAATATGATAGCAGGAGCTACTGCTGGAAATTTAATATCAAATAGAATTGGCAATCCTGTAGAAATGATAGAAAAAGGATGGGATAAAGGTAATAGCTTTATGGATGATGTTGCTAAGGAAACTAACGATAAAAATATAATAAATCAAAGAGAATTTAATAAATATAAGAAAGATAAAGAAATACGTAAAATATATGAACAAAAATTGGGATTAAAGAATAATGAAGAGATTGATGCTGCTATGGAAAAAGCATTTGAATATAAGAAACAAGGAGTATCAGACGATAAGATAATAGCATCTGCAATGAAACAAAAAGGATTAGGAACTGATGCTGCAGACAAGAAGAGAATTTTAGCTGCATCTATAGCAGAAAAAACACATGGAAGTACTACAGTATTAAATGAACACTTAGATGCGTTAAAAACTAACAAGGGATACTCTAATGCTCAAATTAAACAGTTAAGAAAAGCAATAGCAGATATGGATGGATCAGTAGCATAGAAAGGATATTAAAATGCATAATTTATTACGTTTGTATAACCAAAATAGAAAAACAATTTGGAAAATAATAATAATAATAATTTCTATAATAGTATTAATAAGGGTATTAAATTACATAGCAGGAATAAATAATAAAAAAAGAATAAGTAATTCACAAAATTCAAACACTTCAGAAAAAATAAGTAGTAATACAAATAATAACAACAGAAATAATAGCAATACAATAATTTCAACAAATAAATCCTTAGTTGAAGGTAGAGAAATATCATCAGAATCTTTAAATACAGCTAAAGATACAATAGATAAATTTATAAATTACTGCAATAATGGAGAAACGCAAAATGCTTATGATATTTTAACAGATGAATGCAAAGAATTAATGTATCCAACACTAAATGTTTTTTATAACAACTATTGTAAAAATTTATTTGAAGAAAAAAAACAGTGTGCAATATCGAATTGGACAGGCAATGTATATAAAGTAATAATTGCACCAGATGCTTTGGCATCTGGTGTGATTAACACACAAAAAGAAACTACGGACTATATAACAATAGTAAATAAAAATGGAGAATATAAATTAAATATCAACAGCTATATTGGGAGAACACAGATTAACAAAACAGATGAAAACCAAAATTTAGAAATAAACGTTATAAGCAAAGATAGTTATATGGAATATGAAATTTATAATATTCAAGTAAAAAATAATACAGGAAATACAATCGTGTTAGATGATTTAACAAAATCAAAAACCATTTATTTGCAAGACGGTAATGGAGCACAATATAGTGCAGCTAACTATGAATTATCGCAAAACAATATGATTGTAAGAGATGGATTTGCAACTAATTTAAAAATACAATTTTCAAATGCTTATAATATAAGTAGAACATATACAAGTATTGTTTTTACATCTGTAAACTTTAATTATGGGGAACAAAACAATAAGAAAGAAATAGTTGTTGGGTTATAAATAGAAAAGAGGTGAATATATGGAGGAGGAAGTAAAAAAAGCTAAAAAGCTTTTATCAGGCATAAAAAAAGGAGCAAAAGTAGTAACTTTTGTAGCCCCATTGCTACCAGTATTTCTAATAATAATATTGGTAGTTGTAATATGTAGTGGATTTATATACTTTATAACTGTAGATGCTGCAGACTGGAGTTCAGATCCTTCATATTCATCTTATACACAAAACACAAAGATTACAGAAAATGGAGTAGAAACTGATATAGATGCAATATTAGATGAAGCTCTTCAAAAAAACGGATTTACAGATGAAGAAATACAACAAATTAGAAAAGAGTTAGAAGAAAAAGGTTATTCAGGAGAAAAACTAGACAAGGAAGTAAGAAAGAAAAAAATGGACTTATTGGGAATTGAGCCTTCTTCTGATGATTATTCAGACGCAGAAATAATATGGTTATTAAATGAAGAAAAGTATGCAAAATATTTAGAAGATTATACGCAGTTAGAATATTTACTTAATGCTGAATTTATAATACAAGCTCCTTACATAAGTTCATTAGGAAAAGATAACGTAAAAAATGGTAAAATACATTTAAAAAGAACTCTAAATGACGGGTCAAATGTCGAAATGGAATATACTTCTAAAGATAAGTTTAATAAACTAGTAGAAAATTGCTCAAGTGAAAATGACAACAATGTATTTAAAAAGTTTACGATAAATGATAATGGTAAAATTGAAGTTGCATATTGGCAAAAAAATATTGTAACATTTGAAACTAACGATGACGATGTTACTGCCAGCGAATATGATTCAAGGTTCCAAAATGGAGATACATATTCAAATTTTACTTGCTTAACTCAAGAAATAAGTATAAGTAATGTGGTTTCAAAAAAATATACACTTCCTTTTGCTTATTTATGGGACTTATTGGTAGTTTCAGAAGATTATGATTTTGTAAGTGGTTTAGCAAAATTGGCGTATGATACAGAAATTCATTTAACAATATTTGATAATCAAACTGAAAATACAACTGAGAATGTAAAGAATTATACAATACAGACTAAAAAATCATATAGATTAGAAAACCTTTATTATAATGATTCTAATACAGATTCAGATGTACTTGCAGATTCCGATATATATTATACAGATGAAAATGTTGGGTATAGAATTGTAAATGGTATTAAAGTTCCAAATGATGAGATAACAAATGTAGAAAAATATATAAAAATAGTAGAAACTTCAACAAGTAATATCGTTTCTCCTCAACTTACATATGCTGATACTTGGATTGCTAGATTTACTCCACAATATAACAGTACTACAATGGGACAAAAATATATTAATGGAGGGGAAAATACACCTCAAAGTGATCCGATAATAAATAAAATAGAAAATGGACAAGCTGTAATATTAGAAAGTAAAATGGTAAAAATACTAAACAATGACGGAGAAACCACTTATGTACTAAGCAATGACGGAGATGATTATAGTTTAATAAGTGAAACCACAAAACAACAAATTAATATTACTAATACGACATCAACATTTTCATATAGTTCTTCAGCAATACATCAGACTGGAAATAATGATACGACTGAGAAAATTGATAAAGATGGTTTTATGGACAACAATGGAAATAAGATAAGTGAGACTTTTTCATCATTATTTATAGATAATGAAAAAGCGCGCGAAAGAATTTTGGATTATGATGTCTGGCTTTTTGAAATGATGGAAATGAATTCTGAAACTTCTGATATGATAGATTTGACAAAATATTTGATTAATGAAGCTTTAAATGATGAAAGATATGATGTTGGAGATTTTGACTTTTCAAAATATAAAAAATCATTGTTTTCAGGAATATCTTTTGGAAATGTTTCTGAAATGACACTTATTGGATATTTATCACATAAATTTGAAGCAAGTCAAGGACCCTTTGTAATTGGAGGAGAAGGAGGTCTAGCATATGGCACTTATCAATTTCACGTTGATTATGCTCTGAAGGGTTTTGTTGATTATTGCTATGAAAAAGATCCAGAAACATATGAGTTGTTTGGACAATTTTATCCAGCATCACTTACTACGAAATTAGCAGATAATCATGCAAAAGTAACAGAAGCGTGGAATAAAATTGCGGCAGAAAGTCCAGAAAAATTAGAAGCTGATATTGATGAATATGCATATATTGCATATTGGGTACCTTGTGTAAATGCTTATAATGCTATAACAGGAAGAAATCTAGAAGAAGAGGATTGGTCTATAAAAGCAAGTGTATTTTCTGATGGTATTAGAAATGGAGCAAACGTAGAGAATTTATCCAAATCAATAACTAATCCAAGTTTAACTGATCCAGAAGAAATAATTGAAATGATGTATACTAATAGATACAATAGAGCCAGTGATAAGGAAAAACCTAGATATATAAGAGAAAAAGAAGAAGCACTAAAAATATTACGAGGTGAAAATGAAGAATTCCTTGCATATATGACCACGGTAGAAAATGATGTTGTTATAGATGTAGCAAACAATGGAAGTGCAACTTCTACAGGAGACTCAAGCATAAACTATGCAAGCCAGATAAGCAATCCAGATATTTTAAAGGTAGTAAATTTTGCGTTATCTCAAGAGGGAAGAAGTGATGGTCAAATTGAATGGACAAATGGAAGAAGTGCTCAAAATGAAGCCTGGTGCGCACATTTTGTATCAAATGCGTTTAATAAATTTGGGTTTTTGAATTCAAAAATACCATACGGTTGGACATCAGCGGCTAGCGGTACAATGTATTATTGGCAACCACAAATATCTAAAAATCAGAAACCAAATCCCGGAGACATTATAACATACGAGCCACCAAAATCTCACGTAGGCCTTGTATATGCGGTCGATGATATGTATGTATATACGATTGAAGGAAACTGTAGTAATTTATGTAAAAGAGTGACAAGATTACGTTCAGATGGAACAATTAAAGGCTACATTTCTACAAGTTCATATTTTTAAAAAATAAAGGAGACTAAGTATGAAAGGATTAAAACTGATTATAGCAATTTGCATTATAGTTATAATTATAACAGCAGGTGGAATAGGTTATATTAAATACATAGAAAAAAAAGAAATAAAAGATTTAACAGAAAAAGATTATGAAGGATACTTGTATATTGAAGAAAACCCAGAAATTGTAATTGATGGACAACTTCCAGAGAAAGTTAACTTTTATGGTATATATTATTCTGTAGAGACAAGTATAAATAGTTATATTAATTATATTAGAAAAAATAATAAAAATGCAGTATATTCAATGTTGGATAAAGAATATATAAAGCAAAACGAAATAACGGTAGATAATGTTTTAGATAAAGTAGAAAAATATAATAAAGATGAGAAATTTATAGCAATAGAAATCTATAATTTAAATGGAATTGAATATTATTCATATTATGTTTATGGAAGGATTGGAAATAGTGAAGTATATTATACAGTGAATTATGATACGTCATCTAATGCATATTCCATTATAATTTCTAATAAAGAAGAATATAATAAAAACATAGAAACTCCTGGAAAATCTAATGGAGGAAGCGAAAAGAAAATACAAAATTTAAATTTTAATACTATTTTTAATATTAAAGTAACAGATGCGACTAAATCAGAAAAATTCTTTGAATTATATAAATCAGAACTATTAAATAATACAGAAAAAGCTTACGAGTTATTAAATCAAGAATATAGAACTAAAAGATTTGGAAATTACAAAAATTTCGAGCAATATGTCGCAAAAAATAAAAATGAATTAAAAGAAATAGAAATAAAAGAATACTCAGTCATAACAAATGATGATTATACAGAGTATATATGTAAAGATCAAAATAAAAATCTATACATATATAGAGTAAATGAATCGAAAAATATTTTGGATTATGAAGTTTTATTAGATGAGTATACAATAAGAGATAGTGCAGATATAAAAGAATATTCAAGTTATACAGATGAAAAAAAGGTTTCAAAAAATATTTATATATGGATACAAATGTTGAATAATAGAGATTATGATGCTGCATATGATGTGATTAATGAAAATTTCAGAAATAAAAATTGGAAATCAAAAGAAGAATTTGAAAACTATTTTAGAAATTATTTTTCTTCACATTACGATATAGAATTTGGAGAGATAAAAAATCAGGGTACAATTTATTATCAGACAATTACATTAATAGATTTAACAGGTAAAAATAATAAAAATATGACTATCATCATGCAACTAAAAGACAACATGGACTTTGAAATGTCATTCAATGTAGAATAAAACACAAAAAACTAAGATTTTGGAAGCAAAAAAATGCAAACAAAATCTTAGTTTTATTTTTCCGTAAATCAATAGAATATTAAGCGTTGACAAAAAGCGGAAAACAGTATAAAATTACTGTATTAAAACGCAAAAGAAGAAATAAAATGTTGAAAATAAAAGATTCAACAAAAAAGGGAGCCATTAAGGAAGGAATGAACAAATAAAATGGAAGAAAAAACAAACATAGAAAACATAAATGGAACAACTTTACATGTTGGACTAGATGTTGGTTCAACAACTGTAAAAATAGTAGTAATGAACGAAAAAAAAGAAGAACTATATAAAGATTACAGAAGACATTATTCAGACACTAAAAACACAATCTGTAATGTGTTAGAAGACTTAAGCAAAAAATATCCTGATAATAAATACACAATAGCACTTACGGGTTCAGGTGCAATGTCAGCTGCTAAATTTTTAGGTGTAAAATTCATACAAGAAGTAGTAGCATGTAAAAGAGCAGTAGAAAAATACATTCCACAAACTGATGTAGTAATTGAACTTGGTGGAGAAGATGCAAAAATAATATATTTTGATAAATCAATAGAACAACGTATGAATGGTACATGTGCAGGAGGAACAGGAGCATTTATTGACCAAATGGCATCACTTTTACATACAGATACAGCGGGACTAAATGAACTAGCTGCTAAACACAACATGATTTATCCAATAGCTTCACGTTGCGGAGTATTTGCTAAAACAGATATACAGCCATTAATAAACGAAGGAGCAGCAAAAGAAGATATTGCAGCTTCAATTTTTCAAGCTGTTGTTAATCAAACAATTAGCGGTTTGGCTTGCGGAAGGCCAATTAGAGGGAAGGTTGCATTTTTAGGAGGACCACTTACATATCTTCCAGAATTAAGAAACAGATTTATCCAAACCCTACATTTAAAAGAGGATGAGATAATAGTTCCACAAGAAGCACACTTATTGGTTGCAAGTGGAGCAGCCCTAGATTCTTTTGATGATACGTCAATTAGTAAAGAAGAATTAAGTAAAAAAATAGAAAATTTAAAAAATTCACAAGACAATACAACTCATCCATTAGAGCCATTATTTAAAAATGAAGACGAATATGAAGAATTTACAAAACGCCATGGAAAAAATAAAGTTCCAAAGGGAGATTTGTTAAACTTCAAAGGAGATTGTTTTGTAGGAATAGATGCAGGTTCTACAACGACTAAGTTAGTATTAACAGACAAAAATGGAGCAATTTTATACTCATTATATGGAAGCAATGAAGGAAATCCATTAAATAGTGTTGTAAAAATGTTAGAAAAATTATATTCAGTACTTCCAAAAGAAGCAACAATACGTTATAGTGGAGTTACAGGATATGGAGAAAAGCTTATACAAACAGCATTAAACATAGATTTAAGTGAGATTGAAACAATAGCGCATTATACAGCAGCTAAAAAATTCGATCCAGAAGTTACAAGTATTGTTGATATTGGTGGACAAGATATGAAATATATCAGAATGAAAAATGGAAGTATCGATAATATCATGTTAAATGAAGCATGTTCTTCAGGTTGTGGTTCATTTATAGAAACATTTGCAAAAAGCTTAAATCTTGAAATATCGGAGTTTGTACATCAAGCAATAGAGGCAAAAAGACCAGTTGATTTAGGTTCAAGATGTACAGTATTTATGAATTCTAAAATTAAACAAGCTCAAAAAGAAGGTTATTCAGTTGGAGATATTTCAAGTGGACTTTCATATTCTGTAATAAAAAATGCTATACAAAAAGTTATGAAAGTTAGAGATGTAGAGACTTTAGGAAACCATATTGTAGTACAAGGAGGAACTTTCTATAATGATGCAGTCCTAAGAGCCTTTGAAAAAATAGTTGGAAAGAATGTTGTAAGACCTGATATAGCAGGGCTTATGGGAGCATATGGAATGGCTTTGCTTTCTTGCGAACAATATGAATCAAACCTAGATATGGAATATAAAACAAAAATGTCTTCAAGTGAAGATTTAAAACACTTAGAAGTTGAAATATCACATACTAGATGTAATGGATGTGAAAATCATTGTAAGCTTACAATAAATAAATTTGGAAATGGAAAAAGATACATTTCAGGAAATCGTTGTGAAAAAGGAAGCGGAGCAGTAACAGCAAATTCACAATTACCAAATTTAGTACAATATAAATATAATAGATTATTTGACTATAAACCAATAGATGAACAATTTGCCACAAGAGGAACAATAGGAATTCCAAGGGTTTTAAATATGTACGAAGACTATCCATTCTGGTTTACATTCTTAACTGAATTAGGGTTTAGAGTAATAATTTCAGATAAAAGTACTCGTAAAACATATGAAGATGGAATGGAATCTATGCCATCTGAATCTGTATGTTATCCTGCAAAATTGTCACATGGACATATTAAAAATCTGCTTGATAAAGGAATAAAAACAATATTTTATCCTTGTATGCCATATTCAAGAAAAGAATATGAAAAAGCAGATAACAAATATAACTGTCCAATTGTAATTTCTTACTCTGAAGTATTAAAAAATAATGTTGAAGAATTAAAATCAGATGAAATTAAATTTATAAATCCATTTTTACCATTTGATTGTAAAAACTTAGTAAAAAAAGTAATGGAATTAGATCAATTTAAAGAATATAACTTTACTAAAAAAGAATTGATAGAAGCTGCTAAAAAAGCAGAAAAAGAATACCAAAAATGTAAAGAAGATATTCGTGCAAAAGGAAAAGAAACAGTTGAATATATTGAAAAAAATAATTTAAAAGGAATTGTTTTAGCAGGCAGACCATATCATATAGACCCTGAAATAAACCATGGAATTGATACATTAATAACTTCTTTAGGATTATGTGTATTAACAGAAGACAGCATTTGTAATCAAACAGAGGCAAAAAGACCAATTAGGGTTGTAGACCAATGGGTATTCCATTCAAGACTTTATGCAGCAGCCGACTTTGTAGGAAAACATGATAATTTAGAATTAATACAATTAAATTCATTTGGCTGTGGTGTAGATGCAGTAACAACAGACCAGGTAGAAGAAATTTTATCAAGTTTTAATAAAATGTATACATTAATAAAAATAGATGAAGTAAACAACTTAGGCGCTGTAAGAATTCGTATACGTTCACTTTTGGCAAGTATGAATAAAAGAATGAACAAAAAATCAACATCTAATGTAGAAGAACTTGGAAACTATGGAATAAACAAAAAAATATTTACAAAAGAAATGAGAGGAGACTACACGATTTTAGTACCTCAAATGGCTCCAGTACATTTTGAGTTGTTAGAAAGTGCAGTAAGAGCTTGTGGATATAATGCAGTGCTTTTAAGAGAATGTACTCCACACACAGTTGAAGTTGGGTTAAAATATGTAAATAATGATGCATGTTATCCTTCAATTTTAGTAACAGGTCAAATGATAGAAGCATTACAATCAGGTAAGTACGACTTAAATAAAACAGCATTAATAATGTCACAAACTGGTGGAGGTTGTAGAGCTACAAACTATATAGGATTTATACGTAAAGCTCTTAAGGATGCGGGATTTGAAAACATTCCAGTAATATCATTTAATGTTGTTGGTATGGAAAAAATGCCTGGATTTAAAATAACTCCTGCGTTAGTTGATAAATTGTTAAAATCAGTTTTGTATGGAGACTTATTACAAAAAATGCTAACAAAAAATAGGGCATATGAAAAAAATAAAGGTGAAACACAAAAATTATATGATGAATGGATGGAAAAATGCAAAGTCTTAGTTACTAAGTGTACAAATAAAGAATTTAAACAAAGTATTTACGACATAGTAAATGATTTTGAAAAAATAGAATTAGACACTTCAATTAAAAAACCAAAAGTAGGTATAGTTGGAGAAGTATTAATAAAATATCATCCGTTTGGTAATAATTTTGTAGCAGATTTATTAGAAAAAGAAGGAGCAGAAGTAGTACTTCCAGATTTTATGGGATTCGTAAAATTTATGGCAACTCATAAAATTACATTTAATAAATTATTAAATACAAATAAAACTACAGCAAAAATATTTAAACTTGCAATTAAATTAATTGATATTATTGAGAAAGATACAAGACTTGCTTTAGCAAGCTCAAAGAAAAATTATTTACCACCATGTGATATATGGCATTTAGAAAGTAAAGTTAAAGATGTTTTATCTATTGGAAATCAAACTGGAGAAGGATGGTTCTTAACTGCTGAAATGATTGAATATATTGAAAATGATATTCCTAACATCGTTTGTGTTCAACCATTTGCGTGCCTTCCAAACCATGTTGTTGGTAAAGGAGTAATAAAAACAATTAGGGAACAATATCCTTATGCAAATATTTCTCCTGTAGATTATGACCCAGGAGCAAGTGAGGCAAATCAAGCAAATAGAATTAAGCTTTTAATGTCTGTTGCAAAAGATAATTTAAATCTTAAAGAAAAAGAAATTAATAGTTTAAAAAAAGAAAATAAAGACGTTAAGGAAAAAGACATAGAAAAAACAAAAGTATAATTTAAAGCTGATTGTTAATAGTTTGAGCTGAAAAGCTGAAATGTAAGGCTAATTGCAAAAAGTTGGAGTGGAAAAATTGAAAGTTTTTCGGCTTCAACTTTTTTGTCAATTAAAATGTTGGAATAAAAATGGAGTGAAATGTCAGTTATAAATTTTCTTAATCTATATTTAGTGTATTTTTAATCTCTTTTATTTTTCTTTTGGTTTCTTGATAACCTAAATTATATAAATAATCAATTTTTGACGAATCAAGCAATGAAATTTTTTCTGTTTTAATTTTTAAAATACAATCAGCACCTTCAAGTTCGTAAGCCGTTAATTCGTGCATTTCAATTTCAATAGATCGAATTACATTATCCATTAAATTAGTCTTTATTTTCTCTGCTGATGAAGTAGTTTCAAAACAAATTGATAAAGTTTTATCTGCTCCATATTCCTTTAACTTTTTCCATGGTGTATTATCCCTTACACCACCATCTATTAATAAAGTGTTTTTAAATTTTGTTGGAGAAAAAATTCCAGGATAGCTACAACTGCTTTTTACAGCTTTGGCAAGTTCTACGTCATAAATATATTTTTCGTCATCAAGTATTTGTCTATTATTAAATTTATTTTTTTTCGAACAAAAATAATAAATAGAACCATTATATAAATCAACAGCGGGTACAATTAAATTAAAGTCTATTTGATTAATATTTTCTATATTTTTTTCTTCACAAGCTTTTTTAATTATTTTTTCTAATTTTTTTCCGGAATTTAATCCTTCGACTAATAATTTTCTTTTTAAAATTAAATTCCAAAAAATTTTTAATAAATTTTTAAAATCTATATAATTTATTTCTTTACAATATTTTTTAAATAAATCATAAATTTCATCTGAATTATATCCACAAGCGTATAATGATGCAACTATACTTCCAGAGGATGTACCGGCTAAATAATTAAATTTAATATTTTCTTCTTGTAATGCTTTTAATACTCCGATATGAGCAGCACCTTTAACTCCACCTCCAGATAAAACCAAACCTAAATTCATAAAAATCACCTAATATATATTATGAAAAAATATATATTAGGTGATTAAAATAAAGTTTTAATTTATTTATTCAATATCAATATTTTTAATTTCTTCAATAGATAACTCAGTAAGTTCTGAAATTTCATCTATGTTTATATTTTTAGTTAGTAATTTTTTTGCGAATTCTATTTTTTCTATTTTTTTACCTTGCTCTAAGCCCTGCTCTAAACCTTGCTCCAAACCTTGTTTTATACCAGCTCTAACGCCTGAATTATATTGAGTAAGTTCATCTCTAATTGCTTTTTCTCTTAATTCTGCAAGCCTCCTATTATATTCATCCTCACTTATTTCTTCAAGAGTGTAAACTGTATTTTTTATATCTTCATTTTTATTCATAATTTGAGCTACCTCCTCACTTTCAGGATTAAGTAAAAACATCATCCATTGATAAAGTAAACTTTCAGGCTTTTCTAAAAAAGCTTGTTTTACTTTTGGTA
>JAFTFU010000203.1 GCA_017458285.1 Clostridia bacterium
CAACTTATTTATGATATATTATTATTAAATTTTTGTTTTGCACTAATTTAAATCCATAGATTTACTAAACTTA
Source organism: Clostridia bacterium (assembly GCA_017458285.1). Taxonomy (GTDB): domain Bacteria; phylum Bacillota; class Clostridia; order TANB77; family CAG-508; genus CAG-269. The sequence continues at coordinate 74 of JAFTFU010000203.1, forward strand.
AACGACTACTGCGACAGCAGTTTAGTGCAATTGCAATTTTAGCAAAAGGTGGAGAAATAATTACTACATATAATGGAGAAGGTGAAATAGAGACAACATATGAATGTAAACATGGGGATTTTATTTTCTACAATTCTTTAAAAGACCAATATGTGCCAAGACAGTTTAATCCAGAAAATACACCAATTATGCCAAATAATGGATATAAACTTAGTAGTCCTGAAGTTAGCCAAAAAAAGTTACAGGAATTAGAAGGCTATGAAGGATATCAAAAAGTAGTAATAGAAAGCACGCAAACTTTTCAAATATTTCATGAAGCTGTGAAAGTACCAACTGTAATTTTAAATGCTTTTGGAGACGAAGAACACCAATTTTTATTAAAAGGTGCAACACTAAAATTTGCTCTAAGTAATGGTTCAGTGGTTATTACAGGAATAGATAAAGATGCGTTTGATAAAACGTGGGAAGTAAAAGAAATATCTAATCTTCAATTAGAAGATAATACTAAATAACATTTTTAGTATAGTTTTGGTATAATATGGGCTAGAAAAAAATGACACAAAATGTTAAAATTCGAAAAAGCACATTTTGTACCAGAGAGCAAAAAAAGTGCGTCTCTGAGAAAAAATGTTAAAATTTAAAAGGAAGGACAAATAAGGTTACAAGTAAGTGGGTACAAATTAAATTTATGCAGCTAAAAGGAATAAATAAGATTTATGTCAAAAAGTAACTTAAAAACGGACTAACAAAAATGGCAAATATAAATGAGTACATAAAATGGAGAGGAGATATACCATTAAACGAAAAATTTCCTTTCAACGAAATAGATAGTATGATTTTGGCAAGATTTTCATATTTGATTTTTAATAGAATAGAAATGAATGAACAAGAAACAGTAAAAAATATTTCTGAGAAAATGAAAAACTTTCAAAACGAAGAATTTCTATATAATGGAGATAAAGAATTAATAACAAATATGGGAAAAAGTATTCGTTATCAAGAGATGACAGTTACTGATTACATTGAAAACAACATAAAAGAAAGTGAAGGACAATTCAGTGCAATCACGATACACACAGGAGAAGAAGAAATGTACATATCATATATAGGAACAAATGCTTCTATATATGGCTGGAAAGAAGATTTTAATATGGCATTTATGGACAATGTGCCATGTCAAATTGAAGGAAAAGACTACTTAGAAAAGATTGCAGGCAAATATCAAAATAAAAAAATTAGAATTGGTGGACATTCAAAAGGTGGAAATGTAGCTATTTATGCAGCAATTACAGCAGATAGTCAAATTCAAGAAAGAATTATTAAAGTATACAATTATGATGGACCAGGATTTAATAAACAAATTATTGAAAAATATGGAAAGAAGTCAATCATAGATAAAATTGAAACGTATTTTCCTCAAGATTCGATTATAGGAAGAATCTTAAATCATGAAGAAAAGTGCTCAATTGTACAAAGTACACAAAAAGGAATACTACAACACGATATTTATTCGTGGCAAGTATTAGGAACAGAGCCTGTATATGCTATGCAATTAACAGATGCAAGTGAAAACATAAATATGACAATTACAAATTGGCTAGAAAATACAACAAATGAGCAACGAAAAATATTTTTTGATAGTATATTTGAATTATTTTATTCAACTGAGGCTAATACGTTTGGAGAAATTACACAAAATCTAACTAAAAATCTCTCAGTCATTTTAAAACGTTATGGGCAGATCTCCCCAGAAGATAAAAAGACTATAACAGAAATGATAAAAACTTTTATAAAATATGCAATCAAAATTAAATTAGGAAGAATGTAAATAATAAATATTCTATAAATAGGAGAAAAGCTAAAATATGAAAATATTAATAGTAGAAGACGAGTTCAGTTTAGCAGATGCGATAGCAGAAACTCTAAAAAAAGAAAACTATAATGTAGATATAATTTCAAATGGAGAAGATGGAGAAATTCAGGCATTAACAGAAGCATATGATTTAATACTGCTTGATGTAATGTTGCCAAAAAAAGACGGATTTTCAATATTAAAAAGCGTAAGAAAAGAAAACAAAGAAACTCCAATTATAATGTTAACGGCAAAATCAGAAATATATGATAAGCTAGAGGGATTAGAAAATGGTGCAGACGACTATATAACAAAGCCATTTCATATGAGAGAATTATTAGTAAGAGTAAAAAACATATTAAAAAGAAAAAACAATTTTGATGAAAACGTATTAGAATATGAAGATATAAAATTAGATTTAAAAAGTGGAAAATTAAGATCTGAAAGCTCAGAAGTAACCATAAATGGCAAAGAATTTGAATTATTAGAAACATTACTATTAAATAAAAAGCAAATTGTTGACAGAGAACATCTAGCAACAAAAATATGGGGATACACAAGTGAGGCAGAATATAACAATGTTGAAGTATATATATCTTTTTTAAGAAAAAAATTAAGACTGATAAAATCAAGAGTAAATATAAAAGCGGTAAGAGGAATTGGGTATAAATTAGATGTAAATAAAATAAACGAGGAGGAAAGTTAGAAAAAATCTAACAACAAAATTATGATAAATAAATTAAAAAAAAGAATTTACTTAATTTTATCTGCATCACTGGCAATTACAATAACGGCAATAATAATTGGAGTAGTATTTTTCAACTACACAAACACAATAAATGCAACAACAAATGTGATTGAAAAATTTTCAGATGGAGCTAGAAGAAAAGAAGATGTACAACCAATAGAAAAAAAGGCAGAGAAAGGTTCAGATTCAGAACAAGAAATAAAGCAAAAAGAAGAATTTAATTCAGAACAAGAAATGAAGCAGAAAGAAGATTCTGATATGGAAGAACCATTAAAACCGCTAGAAGATATAGAAATAGAAGGATTTTACAATATAAAAATAGAAAACTTCCAAGTGCTTGAAAACACTGAATTTGATATAGATGAAGAAATAAAAGAGTATGCATTAAAAGTGAGCAAAAAGAATAGAAATTCAGGAATTATAGGTAATTATATTTATAAAGTAAGAAAAGATATGAATAATTCAATTGAAGTATTACTGTTTGAAAATAAAACAGCAGTGGAGCATGTAAAAAACGTATGTATATTTTCAATTTTCTTAGAAATATTCTTATTAATGGCAATACATTTTATTTCTAAAAAAATATCTTCAATTATAGTAAAACCCGTAAAAGATACCTTTGACAAGCAAAAGCAATTCATATCAGACGCTTCTCATGAATTAAAAACACCACTTGCAATTATAGAAGCAAATGCTGATGTACTTGAAAACGAAGCAGGAAAAAGCAAATGGCTTAAATACATTCAAAACGAAATTGAAAGTATGAACAAGCTTATAAATGAACTTTTGTTACTTGCTAAAATTGAAAATGTTGACGAAATAAGAAATTACGATAAATTTAATTTATCTAAGGAAATAGAAATATACGTTTCAGTTTTTGAAAGTATGGCATACGAAAAGAATGTTACATTAAAAACAAATATTAAAGAAAACATCGAATTTAATGGTTGTAAAGAAGATATAGAACACATTATATCAACACTAACAGATAATGCAATAAAGCATACTAAAGAAGGAAAAGAAGTTGTGGTAGAATTGTTTAAAGATAAGAACAATATAATAATCCAAGTAAAAAACATAGGAGACGAAATTCCCGAAAGTGAAAGAAAAAATATATTTGAAAGATTTTATAGAATTGATAAATCTAGAAATAGAAATGAAAAACGATATGGATTAGGTTTAGCGATTGCTAAATCAACGGTAGAAAAATATAAAGGAAAAATAGAAGTTTTATACAAAGACAGTTACAATATATTTAAAGTGGAACTACCTCAAAATGGTTAACTGATTTATAATTGTTTTTTTGTGTAATGCCTAAATATTTAGTATCGATTAAGTCGCAAGACAATTAAAACAACAAAAATAATAAAAAATGGAGTGAAAGAAATGTTAAATCAATTTTCAAGAACAGAATTATTAATAGGAAAAGAAGCAATAGATATTTTGCAAAATTCAAAAGTAGCAGTATTTGGAATAGGAGGAGTAGGCTCTTTTGTAGTAGAGGGATTAGTTAGAGCAGGCGTTGGAAACTTTATATTAGTAGATGACGACAAAGTATGTTTAACAAATTTAAACAGGCAAATATTCGCAACAAGAAAAACAATAGGAAAATATAAAGTAGAAGTTGCAAAAGAAAGAATTTTAGAAATTAATCCAAATGCAAATGTGGAAATTCATCAAGAATTTTTCATGCCAGACAGTAAAGAAATTTTAGATGATACAGTTGATTATATAATAGATTGCGTTGATACAGTAACTGCAAAAATCGAGTTAGTATTAAGGGCAAATAAATTAAACATACCGATAATATCAAGTATGGGAACAGGAAACAAACTAGACCCAACAAGATTTGAGGTAACAGATATTTATAAAACAAGTATATGCCCATTAGCTAAAGTAATGAGAAAAGAGTTAAGAGCAAGAGGAATAAAAAGTTTAAAAGTAGTATATTCAAAAGAAGAGCCAATAAAACCAAACGAAACTAAATCAAATAGCTGTAAAAATGGTTGCGTTTGCCCTCCTGGAACTAAAAGAAAATGTACAGTTAGAAACCAAGTGCCAGGAAGTATTTCTTTTGTACCTTCAGTTGCAGGATTGATTGTTGCAGGTGAAGTTATAAAGGACATTATTTCTAGTAAGTCTGATGCAAAAGAGAACATTTAGTTAGCAAAGGTAAGATGAAAAGTTACCATTATAAAAAAAAACTGAAATAAATTTCAGAAAAATATTGACAATATCATAAACTTTAAATATAATACAGGTAGAGTAAAAAAATGCCTGTATTTTTTTATTTAATAAAATATAAATGTAATTTTAGTAATTGCAAATACAAATTATTAACAAGTAAAAAGCATAAATTTTTTTACAAAAACGAAAGGAGGAAATACCAGCTTTAAGCAGGTATAAAGAAAAATGAGATATAATTTTAAAATAGAAGGAATAGACTGTGCAAATTGTGCAGCTGAATTAGAAAGAGCAATACAAAAAGTAGATGGAGTTATTGAAGCATCAATAAACTTTATGACTGAGAGAATGTATATAGAATGTGATAAAAATGAGAAAAAAGATGTATTAAAAAGAGTTCAAAAAGTAATAAAAAGGGAAGAACCTGACGCTACAACAGAAGAAATATAGCTAAAAAAGCATTACTTTTAAAAAAGACTTTTGGATTAATAGAGGAAAAAGGTTAAAAAAATTCAAGCAATTTTTTTAGCCACTTTTATTCCTCATGATAGGGAGGAAAGTAAACATGAAAAAAAGAGCACGAAAAATAATAATAGCATTCATAATATTTTTAGTGGCTTTAATAATTCCATTTCCAAATGAGATAATAAACAAAGCATTGTACATAACAAGCTATTTAATAGTAGGATTAAGCATATTAAAAAAAGCTTTTAGAAACATTTTAAGAGGAAAAGTTTTTGACGAAAACTTTCTTATGGCAATTGCAACAATAGGAGCGTTTTTTGTAGGAGAATTTCCAGAAGCGGTTTGTGTAATGCTTTTTTATCAAGTAGGAGAACTATTTCAAAGCTATGCAGTTGATAAATCAAGAAAATCAATTTCAAGTTTAATGAATATTAGACCAGATTTTGCGAATGTAATAGATATTAATGAAATAAAAAAAGTAAAACCAGAGGAAGTTAAAATAAAAGACATAATCTTAGTGAAGCCAGGAGAAAAAATTCCATTAGACGGAAAAATTATTGAAGGAAGCTCATCTCTTGATACAAAAATGCTAACAGGAGAGACTATGCCTCAAGAAGTAAATGTTGGAGATAGCGTACTTAGTGGATGTATTAATCAAAATGGAGTTTTAAAAATAGAAGTTACAAAAGAATTTGGAGAATCTACTGTAAGCAAGATTTTAAATTTGGTTGAAAATGCAAGTAGCAAAAAATCAAAATCAGAGAAATTTATAACAAAATTTGCGAGAGTTTATACACCAACTGTAGTTATTATTGCAGTAGTTTTAGCAATAATTCCGCCGTTAATGATAAAGAATGCAAGTTTTAGTATGTGGATTTATAGAGCATTATCATTTTTAGTAGTATCTTGTCCTTGTGCCTTAGTAATATCAATACCACTTAGTTTTTTCGGAGGAATTGGCGCAGCATCTAAAATGGGGATTTTGATAAAAGGAAGTAATTACATAGAAGCAATTTCCAAAGCAGAAGTTGTCGTATTTGATAAAACAGGAACATTAACTGAAGGTGTATTTGAAATACAAAAAGTAGATGCAGTTGGAATTTCTAAGGAAGAACTAATAGAAACGGTTGCCTATGTGGAAAACTATTCAAATCACCCAATTGCTAAAACAATTAAAGATGTATATGCCAAGCCAATAGACGAAACAAGAATAACAGATGTAGAAGAATTATCAGGATTAGGAATTAAGGCTAAATTTGATGGAGATATAATACTTGCAGGAAATGAAAAATTGATGCTAGAAAATAATATATGTTTTAATAAAAGTGATGAAGTAGGTACAATTATACATGTAGCAAAAAACAGTAAATATATTGGAAATATTATAATTGCAGATAAAATAAAGCAAGATTCTTATACAGCAATAAAACAGCTTAGACAAAACAATATAAATCAAATTGTTATGCTAACA
>JAFTFU010000026.1 GCA_017458285.1 Clostridia bacterium
TTATTACAAAGGACAAGACCAATATGATATAAATGGAAACTTAAAAACTACAGAGACTGTAAACAAAGTAAATGTAGGATTAAGCTTAGTTTCACCACAGTCATTACTTACAAACCAAACAGCTACAAATTATGATAAAGATGGTTCAAAAACAATAGCACCTCAAGAAGCAATAGTAGATAAAGACCAAAGACAAGCCAATGTAAATATAAACATATTAAACAACTACTCAGGAACAATTAGCCAAGTACAAATATTAGGAAAAATTCCATTTGAAGGAAATACATATGTATTAAATACAAATGAATTGGGTTCAAATTATAGTACAACAATGACAAATGCAGGAATAATATTGCCAGATGAATTAAAAGCAACAGCAAAAGTATATTATTCTACTAACGAAAATCCAACAAAAGATTTAGAAGATTCATCAAATGGCTGGACAACTACGCCAGAAGACTTTAGCAAAGTAAAAACATTCTTAATAGACTTAGGAGACCACGTTTTAGCTAGAGGAGAAAGCCAAGATTTCTATTATACAATTAATTTACCACAAGATGCACAATATAATGAAGTATCTTATAGTTCGCATGCTGTATACTTTAGTCTAGATACAGAAAATGGAAAATATAGAACACAAACAGAACCTAATAAATTAGGATTTAGGGTAGAAAGAGAATTTGATGTAGAATTAACAAAATACCAAGAAGCTACAAACAAAGTAGTTCCAGAGGCAACATACAGCCTTCAAGAAGAAGGAACAGAAGAAACTAAAACAAGAGTAACAGATGAAAATGGAACACTAAAATTAACAAACCTAAAAGTTGATAAAACATATATTTTAAAAGAAATTAAAACACCAAGTGAATATGAATTAAATACAGATACAATAAAATTTAAAATATATGAAGAAAATAATGAATTAAAAGTACAAGTGTTAGAAGGAACAACTAGAAACATAAGAATTGAAACAAAACAAGATGAAAACAGCGTATTAAAAATAGAAGTTGAAGACAGAGAAAAAGCAAATTTAAAAATAGTAAAAGTTGAAGCGGGAACAGAAAATGCAATAAAAGGTGTAAGATTTAAAATAACAGGAACAGATTTAAGCAAAACACTTACAACAAATGCGAGCGGAGAAGTAAACTTAAAAGGTCTAAAAATTGGAGAAGAATACACAATTGAAGAAGTAAAAGCAGAAGGATATTACTTAAATACACCAATTACATTTAAAATAATTAAAAACGGTAGCGAATATAGCTTAGATGTAAATGGAAACAAAGTAAAACAAAATAGTATTACAAAAGAAAACGAAATACCAACAATAAACCTAAAAATAGAAAATGACAAAATACCAACATTTGATTTAGAACTAAATAAAGTGGCAAAAGGAGAAACAACAGCATTAGAGGGAGCTAAATTCAAATTATACAAAGGAACAACAGATAAAGGAACATTCGAAACAGATGAAAACGGAAAAATACAAATAACAGGATTGTATCAATATGAAGAAGAACGTGCTTTAGACCAAACATACACATTAAAAGAAATTAAAGCACCAGACGGATATGCAAAAGTTAAAGATATAACATTCTATGTAGAAGAAGTAGAAGGAAAACTTACAGCTAAAATAACAAGTGGAAATGTAAAAGAACAGACATCTGAAGGAAATAATGTTAGCTTAACTATAGAAGATAGCCCTTCATTTAAATTAATTAAGAAAGAAACTGGAACAGAAACTTTACTTCCAAACTGTAAATTTGCAATTTACAATGTAGATGACGGAGATGAAAATGCAAAACCTGCTACAAATAGCAAAGGAGAAATAATAGGAGTAAAAGAAACTATAAATGGAGAAGACTACTATGTTGTTACTACAAATGACAAAGGTGAAATAACTGCAGACCTAAAAGAGGGATTATATAAAGCAGTTGAAGTTGACGCACCAGAACAATATGATATAACAGATGCTACTTATTATTTTGCAATCGGAGATATAAAAGCAGAACAAAATCCAATAGTAGCAAAATGGGCAACAAGCTATGGAGGAACAAGTGTTGATTACATAAACTCAGTAGCAGAAACCAGTGACGGAGGGATTATAGCAGGAGGATATTTCCAGGGAACTATACAAGTAGGAAATATGACATTAACAAGTAAAGGAAGCACTGACGGAATATTAATAAAATATGATAACACAGGAAAAGTCGAATGGGCAGAAAGCTATGGAGGAACAAGTAATGATACCATATACTCAGTATGTGAAACAAGTGACGGAGGGATTATAGCAGGAGGATATTCCGGTGGAACTATACAAGGTGGAACTATACAAGTAGGAGATATTACATTAAGAAATAAAGGAGGTTATGACGGAATAGTAATAAAATATGATAATGAAGGAAAAGTAGAATGGGCAGAAAGCCATGGATCAGCGTCTGATGATACCATATACTCAGTATGTGAAACAAGTGACGGAGGGATTATAGCAGGAGGATATTTCTATGGAACTGTACAAGTAGGAAATATGACATTAACAAGTAAAGGAAGCTGCTCTGACGGAATATTAATAAAATATGATAACACAGGAGAAGTAGAATGGGCAACAAGCTATGGAGGAACAAATTATGATTACATATATTCAGTAGCAGAAACCAGTGACGGAGGGATTATAGGATAGTGTGAAAAGTTTTATGGAAAAATATGGCCGATAGAAATGTGACCCAATTTTAAATAAAAAATAGCACATTGAAAATTAAATAGAATTAAAAAATTAAGAAAATAATAAAATTGAGCATGCTTAAAA
>JAFTFU010000204.1 GCA_017458285.1 Clostridia bacterium
ACATTGCACAAAATCAAAGTTTTGTGCAAAATGGAATAGGAGTAAAATATAGAATACCTGGTTCAGGTATCCCCTTCAAGTCTTGATACTACTTGCTTACAAGCTCTTAATAGTATCTTGTATTTAGTTATTTTTCTTTTATTTTATCCATTTTCAGTATAACGGCTATTTTTTATTTATACTATATTTAGTATTCATTATTATAATTTTTATTCATTATATTTATATTCTTATATTAGATCTTATATTTTAAACAACAACTTATATTACTTAAATAAAAAAACGCCTTAAAAACGATTTTAGCGATTCGTCTTAAAATAGCCTTATTTTTTAGACAACAAACTATATGGCTAATTTTTAAAAACGGCTTAAAATCGATTCTCACACGTCGATTTTCAAGTAGTTTTGGAGCCGAACTTCAGTTACTGCAATAATTACATAGATTTATATAAATCATTAAAAATTACATATTATAATAATAAATAAATATGAAATTCCTATAATAAATCATTATAAGTATTATAATATCAAAATATTTGTAATTGTAAAATAAAGTTTTAATCATTTAAGATGAAGTTTTATTAGTTAATTGTAAAAATGACTTAAAAACGATTTTCAAAGGCTTAGATTTATATAATTATAATTAATTCTGAAAATCATATAAAAAATTTATCAAATAACAAATGTTCGTTTTTTGAGATAGAAACAAAAAATCTGAAACTATGAATCAAATTTCAGATTTTTATATATTTCTAAAATTTTATGTATAAAAATCACCTCTATCCTACCTTTTATGTGATTTTTATACATGTTTTTAATTTAAATTCAATTTAGAAATATTATTAAATATAATATCGTGTAAATATCTAATTAAATTTCCAATTTCTCTGTCATAAATTTCTTTTGATATTTCAAACTCTAAAATATTTTCTCGTAATGTTGGCAACATATCCAATATTTTATTAAATCTGCAATTATTTTCAATGCAACTTTTCCATCTGCTAATACCAACAAAATCAATTTTATCTGCATCTCTGATAATTTTTCCTTCAATAGTTTCTGGATGTTCAGACCATCCGTGCTTGTATATAGCTAAATAGCATTTCTCTATGAAAGATGTTGAATAATTTTCATTTATCAATTCTTGTTTTAACATTTCTGCACTTAATAAAGCATGTCCTTTTTCTCCTTTAATTCTTCCTACATCATGCCAATATGCAGATAATATGCAGACATCTGCATCTGCTCGAGTTTCAACTGACAATATTTCTTTCGTATATTTAACAATAGATTCCATATGTGATAATGAATGTTTGGGGTCTGAAACTCTACCCATAATTTCAGTTGCTTTTAATATTAATTTACTATATTTATTTTCAATTTCATCAAAATTTTTCATTTACTATCTCCTTTAAACAAAATGTGACTGCCAGTTATGACAGCCACATACTATTTTCAGTTCCTACTATGGCAAGGATATTCCTACTTTTTTAAGTTCTTACTATGGCAAAGATATTCCTACTTTTTTAAGTCCCTACTTTAGCAAGGGTATTCTAATCTTTTTAAGCTATATAGCAATATTTATTATATGTATTGTATATAAATTTATTGCTTACTCTATATATAATATAACATATTTTTATGTAATTATCAATATTTTCAAAAGAATAATTTTTAAATTTTTCAAAAAATGTACCATCTTTTAATCTAAATGGTGGTACAAAAAATAGCCCAGTATCAAAGTTTTGCGCAAAAAGGAATAGGAGTAAAATAGAAAGTACCTGTTTCAAGTACCTCCCTTTCAAAATCGGCTATTCCTTGCTATAAGCTCGTTTTAGCTGTTTTTTACAGACAATAAACTACATTACTTTTTAATAAAAACCTCTTAAAATCGATTCTGGAGCTTCAATATTTTGTGTTATGTCTGGTTGGATTTTTTTCATTATTGCAACCTAATATTTTATAAAAAAATTATATAACTTCAGATTATTTTTCAAAAAATCATAAATCCTTATATTTCAGTATTTTGACTTATTTTATAGACAACACAAACTATATGCCGGAAATTTAAAAACGGCTTAAAATCGATTCTCGTGCGTCGTTTTTTTAGCCATTTTTCAGCGATTTTAAAAAGTGCCTAAAATTAAGCATTTCTATAAGAATTACATTATAAATATTATATTTTATAAATTGAACATTAAAATTATATAACAATTATAAAAAATATTTATAATTTTATAATATAAAAATTCATTTAAAAACATTATTAACAAATGTTCGTTTTTTGAAATTATTAACCAAACATTGCACAAATTTAAAATCTGAATTTCATAAATTAAAAATTTCAGATTTTTTTATATTAAATTTAATTTTTATAATTTTATTATGTTAAAATTTTTTAAAATATTTTCGTAAGATCTTCTGGAATAAGTTCTGAAATATTACTTTTTATTTATTTTTAAAATCTTCTTTTTTTCAAAACTACCCCTCTCTCCTAATCTAATACTTTATTAATTTTTATTTATATCGTCAATAACCTTTTTAAACATTTCTTTCCAATTTTCAAATGTTAATGTATCTAAAGCTTCTTCGAAATTACACCATTTTGCATTTTCTATTTCACTTTCTTGCATTACTATTTCTTTATTTTTAGTTTTTGCTACAAATAGTATAGCAGTTTTATCTATTTCATCTCTTATGATGTAATTTAAGGTATATCTTTTTTCTAAATCGATTTCAACTTCTAATCCTACCTCTTCTTTTACTTCTCTTAATGATGTTTCTATTTCTGTTTCTCCTTCTTCCATATGTCCTTTTGGAAATCCCCAAAAATTTCTATTTTTTTCATACACCAATAGAACTTTTCCGTTATTAATAATAATACATCCACAGCTTTTTTCTTTTTTTAAATCCATATATCTATCTCCTATTATTTAAAACTTATTATTATATTCTTTACATTTTTCTTCTAATAATTTAAAATTACAACATCTTACTTTTATATTTGCTGATAATCTATCATTATTATATAATTGATATAGTTTTAAATGATTTATTTTTAACCTGATGAAAATTTGCATTTAAGCAATCAAGTTGTTCTCTTAATAATCTTTGATACTTTAATTCAGAAAGTGTCAATGTTTCTTTGTTTAAATCAACTAATGTATAATTGGCTTCAGTAACTGGTATCATATTATTAAAATTAACAGCACCCAATTCACCATTTTTTATTTTGAAAAAATCAACTGTATTTTTCATATTTTTATGTTTAGGTTTGGGACTTGATAGTGGTGCAAAATATTCACATTTATCTATTTTAAACAGTATACCTATAAAAGGTCTTAATTCTTTTTCAAATTTATTATAAGATACTTTATTATCATATTTCCTAAGATAATCACAATAATCTGAATTTACTCTAACAATTTTTAAATTTAAGATCATTATTATACCTCCTATCTCTATAAATGAAAGATTATCTCTCTTTTTCTTAAAGTTTTATTTTATATATTTTATATTTAATCTATTTTATTAGATTAAATAAATTTAAAAACACATTTAATAGACACACTAAAAAATGCGTTGTTTATGTTGATTTCATTATCTTTTTTACCTAGAATCTTTCTTCACTATTAACCCTATCACTTCTCTCTGGATCTGCTTAAAGTAAAATTATTATATAATACTTATAATATAAAAACAAGCGAACAAATTAAAAAGATTAGAGTTTAGTCTCTAATCTTACTTTTTTAATTTCCAATTTAATGGCTGGAAACACCGCTTTTTTATATTCCAATTTAATGGCTGGAATCACCGCTTTTTTAAGTTCCAATTTAATGGCTGGAATCACCACTTTTTTTGTGCTATATAGCAATATTATTATATGCAAATTATATAAAATTATTGCTTAATATACTATAAATATAGCATATTTTTTAAAACTAATCAATATTTTCGCTAAATTTTTTATAATTTTAAATTTGTCAATTTAGTAGATGAATTATTAAATATTAACTTATATGTTGGTTTGTATTATTAAAGTTTTTTTCAAAACTCTATCTAGATTCTTTATATTTTCTTCTTTTTAATTCTGCTTTTAATTCATTTTTAGCATGTGCTGCCATACCATAAACTTCTCTTATATAAGACATTATTAAAACATCTGCATCTTTATTATTTCTTATTAAAGTCGCAATATCTAACAAAATTACTATCCTAACGCAACATCTAATATCATCATAATAATAAATCCTATTGCAAAACCTATTGTGCCAATATTTGAATGTTCTCCATCTTGTGATTCTGGTATTAATTCTTCTACTACTACATAAATCATTGCTCCAGCTGCAAAAGATAGAAGATAAGGTAATACTGCTTGAATTGTACCTGTAATAAGTAATGTTATAACTGCACCTATTGGCTCAACAATTCCTGATAGTGTTCCATATAAAAAAGCTTTCGATTTTGACATACCTTCGCTTTTTAAAGGCATAGAAATAATTGCACCTTCTGGCAGATTTTGTATTGCTATTCCTATTGCCAAAGCAAATGCACCTGCCATTGTTATTCCTGAATTTTGTGCTATTGCTCCTGCAAAACATACTCCGTACAGCCATTCCTTCTGGTATATTATGAAGCGTTACAGCTAGAACCATCATAGTTGATTTCTTGAATTTACTTTTTATTCCCTCTGGCTCATCACTTTTTAAATGTAAATGTGGGATTATATTGTCTAATACTAATAAAAATATTATTCCTAATATAAATCCAACTGTTGCAGGAATCCATGCAATTACATTTTGTTCTTCTGCCATTTCTATTGATGGAATAAGCAAAGACCAAACTGATGCTGCAATCATAACTCCAGATGCAAAACCAAGTAGTATCTTTTCGACATTGCTATTTAATTTATTTTTCATTAGGAATACAGCACTTGCTCCTAATGTAGTTCCCAAAAATGGAATTATTATTCCCAAAAAAATTTCCATTGTATCACTTCTCCTATTCTTATATTTTTTTAGAAAAAAATTTATTCTTTCTTTTTACTATATCATGCATATTGTTACTATCTTCACATTTATCTAGCTTCTCTAAATATTTTCTAAAATAATGTTATTTGATTATCTTCTACAATAAATTCACTTGTATATTTAAAGCATTCATCTGGAGTATGAATAATATTGTGTTCTTCACAAACTTTATTAAAAATCGTCATAAGTTCATCATTGTTTTTGCCCATAAGAACGCGTTCTTTTCTATAAATTTAGTTCTTACTATTTTTGATTCTATATTTAAAATTTATTATTCATTATTCGTGAACTACTGTTTTAGTATATTGAATATTATTACATTTGTCAACAAATTTTTTGATTTTTTCCCAAAAAAAATTATTACATCAAATAAAAAAATATGTTATAATAAGATTTATATGTTTGAAGAAATAATTAAAAAAGCTAATATATATGCTAATTTATTTTTCTTTTATATGTAACAAAATAAGAAAGGAGAGAAATACCAATGAACGAAACACGATTACCAAGAAATGGAAAAGAAGCACTACTATATGGTGGGATTATATGCATTATCACTGTTATTGTAATGTTAATTCTAAATATTGGGACAGCTTTTGGTGGTTTTAGTAAAGAAGCCATAAAAACTATTCTAATATTAATTCCAATAATTTGGATTATTGCAATGCTTTTGGAGTCTTTATTAGTAGGAAGAATTTCAGAAAAATTAGTTGAAAAATTCACTGAACCTTCAGACGGTTTTAACACAAGAATTTTATTTAATATTTTATTTTGTGTAACTGGAATGTCTGCCATTATGACAATTATAGGTGGAATGATTGGAGAAGGGAAATTATCCTTAGAACCATTTATTACTTTTCCATCTCACTGGCCTCGTAATTTCTGTGTGGCATTTTGGTGTGAAATTTTATTGGCACAACCAATTGCAAGAAAAGCGATGAAATTACTACACAAAAAAACTGATAAAAAAGATATTAAAGGAGACGATTAGAATGGATAAAAAAACAATTATTACAATTGGTAGAGAAAATGGCAGTGGTGGAAGATATATAGGTGAAAAATTGGCTCAAAAATTAGGAATTAATTGTTATAATAACGAACTCATTTCAGAAATTGCAAAAAAATACAATAGCGATTTAAATTATGTCGAAAAAAATGATGAGCAACCTCCTGAAGGTACGTTTTATTTTGGAGGTCAACCAATCCCTGCAAAGGTATTTGAAGAGCAATCTTCATTAATAAGAGAGATAGCGCAAAAAGAATCTTGTGTATTTATTGGAAGAGCTTCCGATTACGTTCTTAAGGATTTTGATAATGTTATTAATGTATTTGTCCATGCACCACTTACTTCAAGAATCGAACGATACAGTCGTAGAAATAATATTTCAATGGTTGAAGCTGAAAAAGAAATAACAAAACAAGATAAAAAAAGAGCTAGTTTCTATAAATTCTATACAAATCAAATTTGGGGTGAAGCTAAAAATTACCACATTTGCATAGATACTAGTAAAGTAGGAATAGACGGAGCTGTTCAACTTATTGAGAATTATATGACTTTGAATAATATGAATAATGATATAATTCAATAGATATTAAGTTTTTTGTACACTTTATATCACTAGATATTTTAGCATTTTGTTTTTAGAATAGAAGCGGAATCAAATTATTCCGCTTCTATTTTTCTTTACTAAATACCCTATTATTTTTACACTTAGAAATAAATTTCATACAATTTTACTTTTTCTAAATTTCTAAATTTATATCACGAATAAATTCTTGTGCTACATCTAAATAATCAAAATTGATTTCATGATAAATTTCATAAATATTTTCATCTATTACAAATATATAATATCTATAAAAAGCGTCTACATAGGTAATTGCATTGATTTTACCATTGCTTAATTTTACCTCTCTAACATCGCTAATGAGATTTGTTGATTCATTAATTGGTTGGTTGTTAAAATCTTCTGTATGCAATTCTGTTCCGTCTGTATTAAATTGTCTATTAATTATCAAATTTACTATTTCTTTTAATTCCTTATCTTTAAACTTATTTTTATAATAGTTTACATGTATATTAAGTCCAGGAAATTTAACTGAGTTTACTTCATCATAATATTGAAGTACTAAGCTTTCTCCGTTTTCAACATCACTTTCCTGAAAGATTTCTGCATTATCATAATAACTTAATTGTAAATCTCCAAATACTTTTGATATTTTTTTGTATTCTATTTTTTCAGATTCTTTTAAGTCTTTTGATAAGTCTAATTCAAAACTTGCATTACTAACTTCTTTTTTATTTTCTTCTTTATATATATTGATTTTTAATTTTGAATTTAGCTCGACCTTTTTTATAATAACATCTTGTATTCCAACAAAATTTAAATATTCAATATCTTTATTTAATATAATATTATCATTTTCATCTAAAACTTCTACGGTATATAAAGAATTACTATCTCCTATATTATCTAAATAAAATGTTAATTTAGTAGCCAGATTAGAGTTTTTAATTTTTAATAGATTAATATTAGTATTATCTAACGTAGTTTGTTTATTAATTACATCATACTCCTCAAAATCTAAATTATTTTTTTGATTGTTAAGTTCAACTTTAAAATTCCAATTTGCTAATTTACTAAAATTATCTTTACTATTTAATGTAAAATCAATATCTAATTTATTATTTTCAGAAACTTTGGAACTATCTATTTTACATATTTCTAATATATTATACTCTTTATTGTTTATCTTTTCTATCATAAAATTCATGTCAGCTCCTGAAACTGAATATTGTTTATCAGCGTCAATAATTTTTATTAAATTATCAAAATCTACATTACTATTATCTGTAAATGGATATTCTAAAGATATTTCCTCATTTGATTTTAAATTGAAATTGATAATCAAAGTATCTTTATCAATTGCGTAGTTTGCTAAAGTTAATTCATAGCCATTTGAATTTTTACTTTGGTTTGCATCTATTTTATTTTCTTCATATTTTTGATATATTCCTATTTTATCAACCATCCAACTAAATATGTTTTTATTATCCTTTGCATAAGTATATACATTTCCAGCTAAAAATATTGCTAAAAAACTAAATGATACTACTTTTCCTAGATTTTTCGTTTTCATTTTTCTTTCTCCTATTTTATTTATATTTTCTTTACTATAATAATTTTCTGCTGCCATCTTTTTTTCTAATTTTTCCCATACTTTATTTTCTAAAGATTTATTTTCCATAAGAGTACCCCCTTTCTTCTAACTTGCACTTGATCTTTTTTCTAATTCTATGTAATTTTTTATAAATATTAAATTCTGTTTGTTTTAAATTTTCTGCTATTTCTTTTACTTTTTTTGATTGATAATAAAACATCGTAAATATTTTACTATTCTCCTCATCCTCTTTTAAAACTTCTTCTATAATTTTGAATTTTTCGTTTGATTCTACAATCATTTGAACATCATCATAATATAGATTATCATTTTCTTCTATACTTTCAAAACTATAAATTTTTATGGTTCTTAATTTGTTATAAGTTAAGTTTCTCGCAATTCCAGCTATATATGGTTTTATTGGACTGTTAACTTCTAATTTTTCTTTGTTTTTCCATATTGCTAAAAATACATCAGAAATTAGTTCTTCTATATCATCTGTATTTAATATGTTCCTTGATGTGTTTTCTATTACTGTATAAGTATATTTGCTGTACTCATTTACTATTTTTCGTATATTTAATTCTTCTTTTTCAAAATATTCTGATATTAATTTATTGGTTTCCAATTTTTTTCTCCTTTCCTTTTTTCTTTAAAAGTACTTTCACTTATATATTAACATTAAAATAAAAAAATGGACACTTTTTTCAAAAAAAAATTAAGTATATAGCTTTTTTTACTATATACTTATTTTAAATTTGTTTTATCTTTTTTTAATATTTATACTTTATTTTAAAAAGTTTTTTTCATTTTATCATATGTCAGAGTGTATATTCGAAATATAAATATCTTGAGATTGTTCTCCTTCATAAGCTTCTAAAACTTCAATTGAAATTTCTACAGGTGTTTTTGCACTTTGCTTATAACTTACATCTAAAATTTGAGCCTTATTCGTATCTTCTAATTCAAAAATATACTCTTTTTCATTGCCTAATGTTACTTTTATCTTTTTAGCCCTTGCATTATTTTTAAAGTCTTCTTCAGAAGAATTATTTCCATTTATTAAAAATATCTTATCTACAGTATAGTTAAAACTTCCTTCTTTTTCTATATTATAATTTTCTGCAATTATTCTGTTATATTGATTTTTAACTTTTTGTGACAAAGTGTTATTATTAATATTAATGTCTTTATAGTTAAAGAAATACCAATCTTCTAAAATTACAGCTGTATTAATTTTAATAGGATTATTGTATTTTTGTATTTTGTCATTTACAATTGGAAAAATATATTGTGGATAGTTACTTTCAACTACATAATCATCACTATGATCTCCTATCCCTGGCATTATTATATTTACCTCAAGTCCATAGAACTGTTCAACATCATAATTCTTATATAAACTATATATCATCTTTTTTGTTTTTTCAGAAATAGGATCTCCTTCAGAATCTATCATTTCGATATAGTTATAGCTCATTAAAACTTCATTTTGTATAAATCCAGTTAAATTCTCTGGATAATCTTCCCATTGATAATTAGTACTTTTATAATATTTAATATTATTTGTTTCTGCATTTTCATCATAACTTTCTTCTAAAGAATTAAAGGTTATATTTTTATTCTTATTTTCAGATATTATTTTTTCTTTTTCAAGATCTACTTTAAAACTACCTATATTAATTTTATTTTTGTTTTCATCATCTTTTTGGTACACTTCAATATTAAATTCTGTTTTATCTTTATCAATCACAATATATTCTGTTTTTTTAAGTTTTTCTATTGCCTTCAAGGCACTTTTATACTCTTCATTATTTTCTTCGTAAGGAATATAAATACCTGAATGATCAATCTTATAGCCACTTAAATCATTTCCTTTGTTATCATAAATATCATACGATAATTCTTTATATAATGCTTCTTCATTTGCATAGTTTACATTTATTTTTACAATATTTTGTAATGGAGTTATTTTTATTTCGTCTATACTCATATCTAATTCACTTGATGATATTCTATTAGTAGCTTTTATTGTTCTTGTATTTTGTTGTGCTTTTTCTTTTGAAAGTTTTAATTTTAATTCTTTATCAAATTTTACTTGATATTTTTCCAACTTTCCATTATCTGCATAGTAAGCTATTTCATCTAACATTATATTTTTTAATGTTAACTCAAATTCATTTTTGTTTTTTAGAATTTCATCTGATATAAACCACATTTGATATATTTCATATTCTCTATTTTTTTCTATTTCATTTATGGTTTGTATATCATCATAGCATTCATATTTTTTCCCATCAATTATTATATCAGGATTAAAATTCATTCCAGCACCATTTTCATTTAAAGATAGAAAGTCAAATGGTTTGTATGTATATTTAAAAGAATAGAATTCAGGATTATCCATAAATGAATCAAATACTTTAGTTGCATCTTCACTAAATTTAAGATTGAATTTTAGAATAATAAATCCCTCATCACAAACTGTTGATTGTACTTCTAATCTTCCATATTCGTTTTCTATATATTGATTTTCTACTTTTTCTTCATATTCACTATAATTATTTGAAAATTTTATTCCAAGCCATTCAACAAGTGGTATATCATTTATTTGTCCCCCTAATGCTGCATAAACAGCTCCTCCACAAATAATTGTTGAAATTGTTGCTGATATTCCAATTAATATTTTTTTAAATGCAACTAAATATTTATTTTTAGTTCTTATTTTTTCGTTTTCTTTTATTATTTGATTATTATTTATTTCTTGATTTCTGAATTCTTCTATGGCTATTTTTCTTTGTAGTTTTTCAAGGATTCTTTTATTTGATATTGTATTATTGTTTTCCATAGTTATACCCCCTTTCCTTTAAGGCTTTTTTTATTTTTTTCTTAATTCTATGTATTTTTACATTCACATTTGCTTCTGTTAAATATAGTTTTTGAGCTATTTCTTTTGCTTTCATTCCTTTGTAATAAAACATGATGAATATGTTTGCATCTTCTCCATATTTTTTTAGCTCTTCTTCTATAATTAAAAATTCTTCCTTTTTTTGTACTATATATTCTATAGTTTCATCTGTTGAAATGTTTTCGTCGATTTCTTCTGTTTTTATTTTTAAATCTCTTAGTCTGTTTTTTGTTAAGTTTTTTGTTATTCCTGCTATATATGGTTTTAGTGGCATTTCTTTATTTATTTTATCTTTATTTTTCCATACAGCAAATAAAACATCAGATATTAATTCTTCTATATCTTCATTTTTTAATAGGTTTACTGTCATGTTTTGTATAATACTATTGATATAATTACTATACTTTTCTATTATCTTTTCAAGATTTATTTTGTCGTCTTGTATATAAGTTTGTATTGTATCGTTTTCCATGTTTTGTCTCCTCTCTTTTGAGTTTAAAAGTACTTTCACTTATATATTAACATATATTTTAATTTTCTTACACTTTTTGTTTTTTTATTTTTATTTTTTTACAAAAAAACTCTTATAATCAACGTTGTTTACGTCAATTATAAGAGTTTTAATTAATTATCAGTTAAAAAATTCATTACTAAATCTATAATTACATCTTTTTCTTTTGGATTTGATTCTGCAATTAGTAGTGTTAATGCAGCTAAAGCATTATTATCAATTGTTTGTCTTCCTTTTTTATATAGAATACCATAAAAGTTTAAAAAATATATAAATAAAGTAGCTGCAATACGTTTATTTCCATCAGCAAATACATGATTTTTTACTATTAGGTATAAGAAATTTGCACCTTTTTCTTCTATACTTTTATAAATATCTTGTCCTGCAAAACTTTGATAGATATTTCCAATAATAGACTCTAATCCTTTGTCTCGTTCTACTGCAAATAATGAACTTTCTTCGTTAAATCTAAGTTTGTTAATTATTTCTATACAGTCTTTATATTCAATTTTTCTTTCATCTATATTTCCTTCAATTTTTTTCAAAGTTCTATGGTCATAATCATCTAGCATATCTAATGCTTTTGAATAATCTCCTATTACTTTTAATATCCCTTTTGCATCATTTCCTTCTAAGCGTTCATCTATACGATTTGCTATGTCTATTAATTTTATAGTTTTCTCTAAATATTCTAATCTTTTTTGATTTACTGCATATCCTTTTAGAATATAATCTTTTAAAATTTGAGTTGCCCATTTTCTAAACATAACTCCACGTTTACTGTTTACTCTATATCCAACTGAAATAATCATATCTAAATTATAATATTGAACATTATATTTTTTTCCATCTTCAGCAGTATGCTCAAAAAATGAGCATACTGAATTTTCTTCTAATTCATTATCTCTATATATATTTTGTATATGCCTTGTAATTGTTTTCCTGTCTTTATCAAATAATTCCGCCATTTGTTTTTGGGTTAACCATACAGTTTCATCCTTTAAGTTTACTTCTAATTTTACTCCTTGGTTTTCAAATAAAATAATTTCATTCTTTTTTTCTTCCATAGTAACACTTCCTTTTCTATAAAATTAATTCTTATTTTGGTAGATAGTTTTGTTATGAAACGCCCTTAAAGAACTGTTGTTTGTATTTTATAATGTATTTTTATGTTTGTCAACAGAATTTAATGAAATATTCAAAAATTATTTTATATTTGATTGTATAATAAAAAGGAGCTAGTCGTTTGCACAAAATCAAAAATAATGTAAAATAAAGTCGAGCTCTTTTTACATTATTTTTATGTATTAAAACTATTTTTAGGCATAAGGGTAGCCCCAAATCCTAAATTAGGGTTTGGGGCTTGAGGAAAGTTAATCATCAAACCTTAAAAAAAACTCAAATTTATTATCATCAGAACTTTCAAAGCCCTCATCTACTAATGCAATACATGCTAACTCCATTACTTTTTCTATGTAGATTTTATCCGGTTTATTTGGCCATCCAAAAAAGCAGTTTCCAAAATGCAAACCATCATTTTTGATTTTTATATAAAACACCGCGTCTTCCAAATGCGAATCAGCATCTCCTCTTGCTATATATTCCTTTAATAGCAACAAAGTTTGATTAACTATCAATTTACATTTGTCATTTTTTTCCTTTAGCTTTTTCAATCTCCGTTCTTTTAATTCTCCTGCTATATTCATAATTTTACCCTTTTCGTCCTCCGGTAGTGTGAAAACTTTATATGCTTTCAACTACGTTTTATGTTTATTTTTCAGTCTTTTTTGACTTTTTTATTTTTTACCTCTATTTTTACTTTACAAAAAATAGCAAAATCCTGTATAATTAGTTCATGAACAATAAACAAAAAAACTAAAATATACGAGGTGTTTTGCTATGAACTATATTATATCATGTTTAATTAATTTTTTAAATAGAATTAACAAAATTATTTGGAATTTTATTCTTTTTCTTTCTAAATTCATCAAGGTTGAAGAAGTTTCTAATCGTGTAGAAAAGCCTGCTGATGAACGTTATCGTCGTTTTAAAGTTGATGAACCACCTTTAATTGAAAAATCTTCTACTTTTGAAAAGAAAGATTACAAACAATTAATTAAGGTTAATAATATTAAACCAATTAAACGTCGTAATGGCAAATACATTTCTATCAATGTATTTTGCCCTTGTTGTAATGCTCCTAAAGATTATCTTTATGATAATAATGGTAAACAAAGTCAATTTGAATGTAAAGTCTGTTCGCATATTTTTTCTACCAATCCAAATAAGCAATCTGATGTTAGCTTTCTATGCCCTCATTGTAATTACAAACTTAGCTTAAAGCACTCTAGATCTGATTTTGATGTCTATGTTTGCCCAAACAAACAATGCTCTTACTTTCTTGATAATCTTAAACATTTATCTAAAGAAGATTCTGAATTATTTGCTAAAAAACCTTCTCTTTTCAAATTACATTATACTTATCGTAAATTTAATATCGAAGTTCCTGCTATCCAAAAAGATTTCAAGCAGTTTCTTTCTGCTCCTATTGATATTTCTAAAGCTTACCATTCAATGCATGTAATTGGTCTTTGCCTTACTTATCACGTTAATTATGGCTTGAGTTACAGGCAGACATCAGCTATTTTAAAGGATATTCATTGCATTGATATTTCTTACAAGACAGTTGAAAACTACTGCAAATCTGTTTCGTCTATTGTTCAATATCTTCTTGAATTCTATCCTTATCAGTTGTCTGACTCTCTTTGTGCTGATGAAACATATATTAAAGTTTTAGGTAAAACTCAATATATCTTCTTCTATTTTGATGCAATTAAGAAAATCGTTACATCTTACAGAGTCTTTGAACATCGCGATACTCTTGCTTCTTTAAAAGCTGCTTATTCTACTCTTGTAAAATACGATAAATTACCTGAATCTTTAAAAATTATTACTGATGGTAATCCTATATACAATGTTGCCGTCCAATATTGGACTCAACATGATATGCCTTTTCAACTTTACCAAGTTATTGGTCTTAAAAATTTAGATGATACTTCAAAGCAGTATCGTTCTTCAAAGCAAATTATTGAAAGACATAACCGAACTTTAAAATATTATTATCGTCCTAAAAATGGCTTTACTTCTAACAAAAACGCTAATAACTATATGGTTTTATTTGCTACTTGTTTTAATTTCTTAAGACCTCACTCAGCTCTTAATTATCACGTTCCTGTTGAAATTCCTGAGGTTCAGTCTTGCAAAAATATGCCTAACAAGTGGATAAAATTAATTAGCTTAAGCTATGATTATATTAAAGCAAATGCTTAAAATTTTAAAAATTACATATTTTAAGCTTTTTAAGCATGCTCAATTTTATTATTTTCTTAATTTTTTAATTCTATTTAATTTTCAATGTGCTATTTTTTATTTAAAATTGGGTCACATTTCTATCGGCCATATTTTTCCATAAAACTTTTCACACTATCATTTAAAAAATATGGAAATGTCTTTAATATACATGGTTTTAAAATTTTATTTCCATCTGATAAAAAGGCAAGGCAATGAAAAGTTTCTAAAGATTGAGAAAAGTGATTAGTATCAAAAATAAAATCGTTTTGTGAATAGGTGTTATAGCTTTCAGAAATATTTGAATCATGTGAATTCAAAGAATTAGTAATATAGTTATAATTTGTTGATTTAGCACTTTCTGAAACGCTTTTTGAAATTTTTGTTTTTTCTTCTTTTCCAATTTGCTTCTGAGCTTCTTCGATTGTAAAAATATCATCAGTTCTAAACCAAAGTTTATTTATCAAATTTTGAATAATAACTTTTGTTGATGTTTCATCATGAAGAGTATTTTTTATAGAAGAATAGCTTTGTGTACTAACAATATTTATACATTTTGCTTCTCTACTAAGTGAAAAAAATTCTGCATCAGATTTCGTTACATATTCTGCATATTCATCACAAATAAAAGCTGTTTTACGTCTAATATTATTATGTAAGCTAGATAAAATTTCTGTTTGAAAATCAAGCTTTAAGTAAGCAGCAATGATTTTAGATAAGTTTCTATATTCAGATATATTCATATTTAAAACAACAATTTTACCTTTTTGCACTACTTCTGAAAAACCTGTAAAGTTTAGTTCATTTTCATTTGGAGAAAAAGTTTTAGAAATATCATAATCAGAAACAAATACATTTGTAATTCGTGTTATTTCAGATTTTAATATTGAAAGTGTCCTTTGATCTAATGAAAAAAACTCTTTTTGAAAAAATTCTAATGAAGAATTAAGATTGTAGATATCTTGAGTAGAAAAGTTATTTTGCTTAAATTTATCTTTTAAAACTTCAATTTTTTCTAAATAATAATCTTGAATTGTAACTAGTTTGTGAATTTCTTTAAAATTTACATATCCATTATTATATAATCTACAAAGTTTTATACATTCAGTTAAAATTTGTTCTGCCTTGTCTAGCCAATAAGATTCTTGGTTGTTTTCTGAAAAAAGTTCTAATATTATTCGTAATCTATTTGCTAAAACCTGAGGCCTTAAGTTAGGCTTGTGTAGAGGATTAAACCTAATATTAGAATTTAATTCTATTACAATTAAATCATCTAAAAGATTATATTTTTGAGCATATTTTTTTACTTGAGAGGAATAATTTCCCTTTACATCTAATATTAGCATTCCTATTTTATCTTCTGTAAAAATAGAGTTATATTTCATTAATTGTTCTGTGAAAGGATACATGGCAGAACTTGTTTTGCCAGAACCTATGGTACCTGTAATTAAAAAGTTTTGATATAAACCTGATTCTGGAATATAGACTTTTTTATTATTTTTTTTGTCTTGTCCAATTAATAGATTTGGATATTTTATTTCTTGAAAATTATTAGAACAAATTTTGTGAGTAGTATTTTTGATAAAGTAAAGATTAAGATAATAAAATATAAATCTTGATATAACTATATTTGAAAAAATATATGTAAAAATAAAACTTATCTTTATAAATTTCCAAAGTTCAGGCTGTGTATCACAAATATTAAATGGATGAATACCATAAGTTATTATAATTTGGTTTGATTGAAAAATAGGCTTAAAGGTAATAAATCCTGTAATACCTGAAATTAATAAGAATGATAATATTATAAAATATTGCTTTTTTATTTAGAGAACCTCCTTAATTTTAATTGTAATTTTGAACCTTGTTTGTTGTGGAATATTTGTATTTCAAAAAATGAATATATTGAATAAAATGTAATAAAAAGATTGATACTGTATATAATAAAAAATATATTTAGTAACACTTTTAAGCTAATCACCACCTTGCAAGACAGATAATACAATAATTTTTTCAAAATGTCTATACTTTTAAGCAAAAATATGATAAAATAGTTGAAGATTATTTCGACATGGGGCGACAAATTAAACTCGAAACCATGAAAAAATAAGCAAAATAAGGCATAAGTTTTTTTACGTGAAATTATCTTTTAAGAAAGGAATGATAAAAAATGGAATTTAATAAAGATACAACAATAGGTGATTTATTAGAAGTTGCTCCAGAAAAAGCTGATATGTTATTAGAAATTGGAATGCACTGTTTAGGTTGTCCAGCTTCACAAATGGAAACATTAGAAGAAGCATGTGATGTTCATGGAGTAGATGTTAATGAACTTTTAGAAAAATTAAACCAAAATTAGTGGTGAATTCAACACTATTTTAAGAAAAACATAAAAAATTACAAATTTTTTAAAAAATTTTCATAAAACTATTGACAGATCGAAAAAAATATAGTAATATATAAGGGCGTTGTGGAACGCAAATAAACGGGCTATTAGCTCAGGTGGTAGAGCACTTGACTTTTAATCAAGTTGTCCCGCGTTCGAGTCGCGGATAGCTCACCAAAGTGAATATTACTTAGTTAATATTCATTTTATGGCCCCTTGGTCAAGCGGTTAAGACATCGCCCTTTCACGGCGGAGACATGGGTTCGATTCCCGTAGGGGTCACCAATGCCACTTTAGCTCAGTTGGTAGAGCAACTGACTTGTAATCAGTAGGTCGTCCGTTCAAGTCGGACAAGTGGCTCCAAGCCAAAACCAGACATTCTTAGGATTGTCTGGTTTTTTGCTCTTTGTCAATAATTTTTCTGACTCAGGCTCTTAACTATTTTACTGTGTCAAAAAATTGTGTCAAGTTTTCAATAATTGGAAAAATGCCATAATAACAATTGACAAATGCAATACAATGTAGTACCCTAAGTTTATAGAAGTAAAAGAGGAGTTGGGAATATAGTGAAAAGTAAAGTAGTATTAATAACAGGAGCATCAAGAGGAATAGGAAGAAACATAGCTTCTACACTGGCACGAAAAGGATATATAATAGTAGCAAATTATAATAAATCAGAAAAGCAAGCAGAAGATTTAAAACAAGAATTAAAGGAAGAAAATATCAATATTGATATTTATAAAGCAGATGTACAAAAAAGAAATGAAGTAAGAGAAATGGTTTCCTATGTTTTAAATAAATATGGAAAAATTGATGTATTAATTAATAATGCTGGGATTTCAGAAAGTAAAATGTTTTTAGATGAAACTGATGAAGATTGGAACAATATTATAAATACAAATTTATATTCTGCTTTTTGTACAACACAAGAAGTGTTACCAAATATGATACACAATAAAAACGGTTGCATTATAAATATTTCATCTATTTGGGGAATAGTTGGCGCATCTTGCGAGACAATTTATTCTATATCTAAAGCAGGTATAGATGCCATGACTAAATCTCTTGCAAAAGAATTAGGACCAAGTAATATAAGAGTTAATTCAATTGCACCTGGAATAATAGATACAGAAATGAATTCTAACTTAGGTACGGAAGAACTAAATCAAATAATTGAAGAAATTCCGCTTGAGAGAATAGGAAAGACTCTTGATGTTTCTAAATGCGT
This sequence comes from Clostridia bacterium, assembly GCA_017458285.1. GTDB lineage: Bacteria > Bacillota > Clostridia > TANB77 > CAG-508 > CAG-269. Next base: position 18,574 of record JAFTFU010000204.1, read on the forward strand.
AAATTGGCTAATTGAAGATGATTATACAACTGGACAGATAATTTCTATTAATGGTGGATGGATAATTACATAAATAAAAAAATTCCTTTATACAAGGAATTTTTTCTATTCTGTTACTTTCTTTTTATAATTTCCTGAAATTATTTTTGGAAGATATGTTATTAGTTTATATACTGCTAACCTGATCTTCTTGCTCCAGATATATGATTTTCTTAATCTTCTTATATTTCCAATTGATACAGTTTCATTATCTAAAGCTAATAATTCTACAGGGGCTTTTTCGATTGTAAATACATAGTTTTGGCCTTCATTATTATCCCATTGACCTAAATTATTCTTAAAACAAAAATTTAATGTTTCAAAACCATTTAACTCTATTTCGCATTGGAAACCAAGTTCAGTTTTTTCCATTTCTATATCATTTACATTATCCCAATTTATGCCGAAACCATAATGAATAGATACACCTTCAGATGCATCTTGAAAAAATGTTCCAGTATAAGATATTTTAACTTTACTATTTTCTATTAATTTATCTGTATTAAAAAAAATATTTTTTGTTAGTTCCATTTTAATTCTCCTTAAAATTTATCTTTTGCTGGATACATTATAATATTAAATTTTACAATATTCAAGTATTTTTTTAAAAAAATTAAAAAAATTTTAATCTTTTTTTCGTTCTATTAAATCGCTAATGTCACAATTGAAAATATCACATAATTTTTCAATTTCTTCAACGTTAATGTTTATAACTTTTCCAAAGAAATATGCGTTGATTCTCTTATAGTTCCAGTTAGTTAATTTTTGTAATCTGTACCTAGAAATGTTTTGTTCTTTCATTAAATCTTTTACTTTAAATATAATCATAATATACACCTCACATAACTTATTATAAATTATTTATTAAAATTTATGTAGTACAATTTTATATAATAGCATGTCAAATAATATTATGGGCAAAGTATATATTTTTATATAAATTTATTTTAAAAATGTAAAGGGTATAAAATAATTGACATAAGTATAAATTTCGGATATAATACCGGTTAAGAGAGGGATTAGTTATGATAATAATAGGATACTTAGTAATATTTGCATATATATTTTTATTACTTTTTGTTGTGGGACCTTTAGTAAAAAAATTTTATAATGTTGAATGCTCACGAAAAGTGGTACATACATCATTATTTGCAATTTGGATATTTTTTGAAATATTTTTAAAAGGGACTATTCATCAAGTAATTATTCCATTCATTGTAACTATAATGAATACAATATCAAATAAATTTAAAATCTTTAAAAGTATTGAAAGAGATTCGGAAAAGTGTTATGGAACTATATATTTTTCAATAGCAGTACTAGCTGTTATGCTATTTGTATTGGTATTTCCACAATTTTATTATTGCAGTGGAATTGCTATATTTTGTTTAACTTTTGGAGATGGTTTTGCATCTTTAATTGGATACAATGTAAAAAGTACTAAAATATATAAAAATAAATCGTTAGCAGGATCTATAGCATGTTTTGTAGCTTCTGTAATATCAATAAATGCATTAAATATTTTTTATAATATTGGTTTAACCGAGCTTATGCTTATTGTTATAGGATTAGCTGTGGTAGTATTTGAACTAATAGGAAAAGATTTTGATAATTTTACTGTTACATTTAGTTCATTTATACTTAGCTGTATAGGAATAAAATTTCCAAATAACAACATAGCAATAGTATTAGGATTAATAGAGATAATAATTTTGATAGGTATTGTTTTAAAAAATAACAAAGAAAAAAAGATTTCTTGTGAATTTTAAATTATTTATTTTGAAAGGAAACAAATAAAATGGAGCATAAAGTTATAGGAATTGAAGGACTAGTTGGAAGTGGAAAAACATCAATTTGTAAGGAATTAATAAAAATTTTACCAAATACTATTCTTTTTAATGCAGGCAACCTTTATAGAGGAGTAGTGCTTGCTTTGATTAAAGAGCATAAGGATTTAAAAAGCTTGAAAAATATTAATATATTAGATTTAATAAAAAAAACAAATATACAAATTAAAATAGAAAACAATGAAACAATGGTATATTTAAATGATATAAAATTAGATGATGAACAATTGCAAAATGATGAAAATTCATTGGCTGTATCAGAAGTATCTAACATTGCAAATAATAAGGAAGCGTTTTTATATGTTAGAAAGCTAATATCTGATTTGAAAGAAAAATATAATATTGTTTTTTCAGGAAGAGCGCTAATGGAAATTTATCCGGAACTAGATTATCATTTTTTTATTACGGCTGATTTAGATGAAAGAGTAAGAAGAAAATCTATTCAATATAAAAATAAAATACAATTAAATGTGTTAAAAGAGCATATTGAAACAAGAGATAGATTGCAGGAAAACTCAGGATTTTATAAAATATATCCAAATACAATAAAGATAGATGTTACAGATTGCATGACGATTAAAGATTCAACTAATAAAGTTTTATTAAAAATTGATCAAGAAACTTTTGGTTAGTGGTTAAAGATTGTTAATTACCATATTTAATATTATTTGATAGTGTATCGAAAGTTAATTGCAACAAATAATGCGTAAATGTGGCAATTGAAATTAAAATGAGGCAATTAAATTTATTGACATAATGTTGACTTAAAAAGAATTGCAGATTATAATAGTAATATAGAGTATTTGGAGGTGGTATATTTGGCAAAATTTTCTCAAAAACCTGGAACTGCTATACAAATGATATTAGCAAAAATGAGATTAGAACAAAAAACAAGTAGTGGAATACAAAATACAAAAGAAAAACGCCGGCATAACTAAAAACTTTGAAAAAGGAAAGCTAGATTCAAATGATTGGAATGTTATTTCAAAAGGATTATGTGTACTAAACGCATTGCTAGATGAAGGTCTAGATTTACAAAAAAGTACAATACTTTCAGGAAAAGGAGATGTAAGTAAAACAAAAAATAATGTGCAACTATATAGGTTTATAGCCAATGATATACTAAATACGTTAGAAAATATTTCAAAAAGAAGAAAAGAAACTATAACTAATATAGGCGAACTTGAATTTTTTGCTAAAGCTACACAAGCAGCAAGAGACGGAGTTATTTTAAAAACAGAAACAATTGAAGAAAGCATAGGAGAAAAAAGAAAAATAACTAAACATGATACAACAATGTCAGATAGGGAAGTGCTAGATGTTTTGATAAATTATAAGCGTCAAACGAACAGAATTGAATGGGATAAATTAAGCGCTTATTTAGGATTAGGATTAGGGATAGCTGGAATATTAGGTAGTATTGTAAATAATGGCACTAAAGAACAAAACAAAAATACTAGTAAAACGGGACAACTTGTAAGTATGGGAACTATAGCGATTGGAGCGTTAAAACTTTTTCAAGGAAACCTAAGCAGAGAACAAAAGGAAATTTTATGGGAATTAGAAGATATAGAACATAATCTAAAATCAGGATTGTTGGGAAGTGAACAAATTAGTCAAGAAGTTGTAAAAGATGAAATTAAAGAAATCGAACGTGTCGCAATTGAAGGAGCTAAAGTATCAGAAAAAATAGAGGTTGGAAATTTTAAATTTAATGCACTTATTGATGTAATTGTAGCAACAATTTCAGGAGCTTTTATAAAGTCACGTTATGAAATAAAAGATAATGGAATGATTGATGGAAAATCGTTAGCTTCTGCCTTAGCAGAATTAAATGCTACTAAAAGTGTAACAATGGAAATTTTAAATGGTATAAGAAAATTACAAATGACAAAAGTTGAAGAAGAAGACTTAAAAATAATTAGGGAACAATTTAATAGTATAATCAAACAAATGGAAGAAAAAGTATATCCATTGAACCGGACCTGATAAACCTTTTAACAAATTTGAGGTTACTGATTTTAAAGGAAAATTTTATCCAAAAACAAACTATGAAACAGGAGAGATAGAGTATGCACATACGTTAAATGTGCCCGAATTTAGTATGGAACGCGGAGATGTTGTTCTATTATCAGGTGATTCTGGTTCTGGAAAAAGTACATTCTTGAGACTATTAAAAAGAGGAGATATAAATAATAGAGAATGTATTACTTTAGATGGCAAGAAACAAGTAGATAAGCTTGAAGGTCAATATGTATCTTTTAAACCTAATGTAAGTTTAGGAGATGAAACTAGCGTATTACATCAATTAACAGGTAAAAGAAGTATTTCGGATTTAGATGACGGAGATATAAACAGATTACAGACTATTTTAAATGAATTGGAATTGCAGTTTGATTTTTCAAAATTGGCTACAAAAAAATATATGGAATTTTCTACAGGGCAACAAAGAAGATTAGTTTTAGCAAAATTACTTTATAGAATAAAGGATGGAAATTCTATTATATTTGCAGATGAACCTATTGGGAATGTTGAAGAAAGCCTTATGAAAGAACAATTAAAATTGATTTGTGAGTATGCCAAAAAGAATAAAGTAATGCTATTGCTAACTACTCATAGATTGGATTTAGCAGAAGAATTTGCAACAAAAAGGTATCATATCGATGGAAAAGGAAATTTGAGAGAAGTTTATAAAAAAAGAGATGAAAAAGAATTACAATAATGAGGCTACTTTTTAAAGAGCATCATTAAAATACTTTCTTATTTAAAAATTTATATTTAAAGAAATTGAGAACTATATATATTTTTGTATAGTTCTCATAAAAATTTATTTATATTGCAAACTTGTTTTGTACGGAATATCAAAATATTGTGTACAAATTGATAATTTTACAACTTAAATTTTTAATATCTCATATATTGTTTTCAAAGCTTCATCCTGGCTTAATCCATCATGACCTTTTTTCTCTTCATAGTGTAAAGTAATTTCAATATTATTGTACTCTGCAATATTTTTCATATTCTCTATTCTCTCTAAAAAAGGTACTAACTGCATTGAATTATCTACTTTCGAGCATAAATTTACATGAAGAGATATTTTTGGAACATAGTTGTGTTTTATAAAGCTATCTACAACACTAAATCTTTCAGGGTATTTTAGTGCTGTTCCTATATTATCAAAGCAGTATTCTAAAACATAATCTACTGCACTAATAAAAGCCCAGTTTGATACTTTCCAACTCCCCAACCTACAGACAAGTCATTTACATATAATGTTGGATCCATACAAAATACTGATGATGTTTTTAATATATTAGCACAACTATGTCTTTGAAATATTGGAACTTTTACATTTCCATCTGCTATTGCTCCATTGTTAAACACTATTAGTTTATTATTATCAGTTTTTCTATTGATTAAATATTCATATTTTACATTGTTTTTCTTTATTTCTAATATATAAAGCAAATTTTCTTTTATTTTGTAGTTTTCCAAGCTATAATAATCTATTTTTTCTACTGGATATGGTAGTTTTTTCATTTTAGAGTTTTTCTCTGTTTTCTCAATTTAATAAAACACTTTCAGCAAGTGCCAAACTAAATCCTTCACTTAATGATGTTAATACTGTTGCTGTACTCTGTTTTATATAAGGGTACGGATTATCTTTAAATCCTAATATTTTTTACATTTTCTTTTAATTTATTTTTCTCAATATAATTTTTCAAATATAATTTTCTAATGCCTTTTTTTCATCAAAGTCTTCTTTAGTATAGTCTATCAATGGTTCTAAAACCTTTATATTGTTATGTATATAAAAATGGCACAAAAACCATTGTCACAACACCAAAAACACTAAATAGGTAGAAATATAAAAATTCTCTATCTATTTTTGTTTATAAATGTTGAGGTTTAAAAGATTTTGTGATAGAATGTAAACTGATTAAAAGAACCAACAGGAGATGAACAATGTACAATAATATTTATAAGATAAATGAGATTAATAGTAATAATGATAATTATGAATTTAAATATATTGACTTATTTGCAGGTATTGGTGGGATAAGAATGCCATTTCAAAATTTAGGTGGTAAGTGTGTTTTTTCTTCAGAAATTGACAAATATGCTGCACAAACATATGAAGCTAATTATGGAGAAAAGCCAAGTGGAGATATTACACAAATCGAGGCTAACACTATACCAAATTTTGATATATTACTAGCAGGATTTCCATGTCAAGCATTTTCTATTGCAGGAAAAAGAAAAGGTTTTGAGGATACTAGAGGAACAATGTTTTTTGAGGTGGAAAGAATATTAGAAGAGAAAAAACCAAAGAGTTTTTTATTAGAAAATGTAAAAGGTTTAACTAATCACGACCATGGAAGAACTTTTAAAGTAATGTTGGATATATTAGAAAATAAATTAGGATATAAAGTATTTTATAAAGTTTTAAATGCCAAGAATTTTGGTTTGCCACAAAATAGAGAAAGAATAATGATAGTTGGATTTAAAAATCATGACATAGATTTTAAATTTCCAGATGAGCTTAACCAAGAAACAAAAGTAGGAGATATTTTAATAAAAAATCCTGATACTAAATACACAATATCTGATAAGATTTGGGAAAGCCATCAATTAAGAAAAGAAAGAAACCGCGCTAAGGGCAATGGCTTTGGATATAGTCTTTTTAATGAAAACTCACCTTATACAAGTACAATTTCAGCAAGATATTATAAAGATGGATCAGAAATACTAATTGCACAGGATGGTAAAAATCCAAGGAAGTTAACCCCAAGAGAAGCCGCAAGATTACAGGGCTATCCAGATACTTTTAAAATTGTAGTTAGTGATACACAAGCATATAAAGAATTTGGAAATTCAGTACCTATAAATATGATTAATGCCGTAGCACAAGAAATGTATAAATCATTAAAAAATGGAGGAGAGATTTAATGGATATCAGTAAAGTAGAATATGAAAATAACTTGTTATTCTATACAATATTAAAAAACCTAATAAAATGTCATTTATCTGAAAATAAAATGATTTTATTAGAACAATTAATAAAAGAAAATAGCGAATTAGATTTTTCAAAACTCATTGATTTCTTATCTAAAAATGTAGTAAATGAAAATATAAAGGTATACGATGACTATACAACTTTACTAAATTTATGTAATGAAGGAAATATACAAATGTGGAAAGACTTAACCTGCCTTTCTATAGAATTGTTACTTTCTAAAAATTTAATATTAGAGGAAGCTAAATCTTATGCCAAAATACAATATAATGATGGTTTGGCAATGTATAAAGATAAATTAAGCTTTGGATACGATATGGTTAATCTAGAATATCCTTATGGTCAAAGAGTAATTAGTGCATTACTTGTTTATTCACTAACAAACATAGATAGAAAAACAGAATTTATACTTGAAACAAGTGGAAAATCTATTAAACAACTAAATGATATGATAAAAGATATAACAAATAAATATAATATAAATGCTAATAATATTTTTATGATTATTATGGACGAATCTATTAACCAAAGTATTATTTCAACAGCAGGTTCTTCTTATGAATCAAGAGTTAATAGTGTGTTGTTAAATATTTCTGATAATGTTCGTACTCACGCACATGATAAGTTTATCAATTCAGTTGAATATGATTATACTTTTGAAATAGATGGCAAAATTTATGGAGTTAGTGCAAAAAGAACATTAAGAGAAAGATATAAACAAAATTTTGAAGACGTAAATCAATTATCTGTTGATGCAATGTTCTTAGTTACTTTAGGAATTGACTTAAATGAAGAAAAGCTAAACAATATAATGCAAAGGCATGGTTACTATGTTGTAGTAGCTCAAGAAATATATGATTCAAAACAATATTTTAAGAAAAACGGAAGAGTTATTTCATCAAAAAACTTCAATAAAGAATCATTGAGAAAACTTTTTAACAAATTCATATAAATATATTAAGGTATCCACTATTTTAAAACTGCTTATTTATAGGGCTTAAGCATTACCTAATTTGAAATCAGTTCATTTATAAGACTTGAACTTTACCTAATTTGAAGTCGTTCCTCTTTTAGGTAAGAACTTCCTATTAGTAATCAAATGATTACTCTTCTAGTATATTTAGTATAGCATCTTTTTATTCATTAGGTCAATAAACTTCTTGTTTAATTCTAATATGCAAAAATAGAGAGCATAAAAAACTCTCTATTCCTTATATGGTGGGCAATCGGGGGGTCGAACCCCGGACCTTCTGATTAAGAGTCAGCTGCTCTACCAACTGAGCTAATCACCCAAAAAAATCAAGAATTTGAAAAATACAAATGAAATTATAATCCCTTTTTTTATATTTGTCAATAGAAAAATATGCAAAATAACGTAAAAATTAATGAAAAAAACCAATTTGAAACTTAAATGCTCAAATAAAAGGCGTAGTAATATTTAAAAAAACTATGCCTTAATTATTTGCTAAAAATTTTACTAACTGTATAACTGAATTTTTTTCTTTCTCAGTAAGTTTAAAAAAATCCTCCAAAAAGTTTTCAGAAAGATTATTATCATTATCAAATAATTTTGTATCTATAAGTTGTGATAAAGAAATTTTTAAAGCATTACAAATATCAATTAAAGTAATCGTAGTTGGCATGCAATTTCCCATTTCTAATTCATATATGTGGTTAGAAGACAAATTACTTTTTTCTGCAAGTTCCTCTCTTGTATAACCTTTTTTCTTTCTATATTGAAATATGTTACTTCCAATATATTTCGCAATTTTATTTTTTCTTTCTTTGTCTGGGTCTGTCATTCTTTATCATCTCCTCTTTTTATTTTATACATTTATAAAACAATTATAGTATGTATATAGCAAATTCTAAACAATTTTTAAGTGTAAAATAAAACACATTTCCATATAAAGAAGTAAAAAAATACATCTTTAAGATGAAAAACTTCTAAAAATAACAGATTAAAATGTAAAAAAGTATTTACAAATTTAAATTAGAATGATATATTTAAGACAAATTTTTATAATATGTAACAAAAACAAACAAAAATAGCAGGGCTTAATTAAACAAAAGGGGGTGAAAAATTTGCAATTAATAAAGTTTAAGCTAAAAATTGCATAAGCATAAAGCCCGAAAGTTACCTATTATAGGTTATTTACTTAAAAGAAAAGTTTATAGAATAGGTATAAAGAAATAAAAAATAAAAATGGAAATTATAATGAATTACAGGATATATTAAAAACAACAGTACCAGACTCAAACTGGAATGTTTGGAGTTTTTGGAGTGCTTCTGGCAAAGACGGAAAACCACAACGTACTATAACTACACCGGATACGGGTTTATATTATATGTGGGTATATTTTTCAGGAGATAATCTAAAAAACATATATGGTTACATATTAGTAGACAATTTAGAACCAGAAATAGCATTAGACAGTATAACACTACCAAAAACAAAAGAAATACAATTAGGAAAAACATTAAAACTAACACCAACATTTAGTCCATCAAACACAACCAATAAAATAGTAACATGGACATCAAGTGACGAAACAGTAGCAACAGTAGACAATGCAGGAAACATAACACCTAAGAAAATAGGTTCAACAATAATTACAGTAGCATCTGAAGATGGAAAGAAAAAAGCAACATGTACAGTAACTGTAACACAAACAACAAGCAATGCAAGCAACTCAAGCAGTTCGAATGATTCAAACAACTCAAATAATTCAAGTAGTTCAGGAAACTCAAACAATCAAACTAACTCAAATGCTTCAAGCAATGCAAATAGCTCAAACAATGCAAACTCAAATAATCAAGAAAACAGTTTAAATGGAAGTTCTTCAAATAACAAAATAAATTCAGAGCAAAGCAGTTCTAGCAATCAGGCATCAAACCAAACAAGTAAAGACAACACAGTAGCTTCAAGTAAATTACCAAACACAGGTGCAAAAGCTGGAATAGTATTAATTATAGGACTTTTAATAACAGCAAGTTTCTTTGCATACCATAAATATAATAAATTAAAAGGTATATAAAATCCCAAAAAAATATATATAAAAATACAAAAAATAGTATAGACAATTTTCGACCAATATGATATATTATAGGCGAATATTACGTTACTATAGTTGTAAACTTTCATAAAATAATACGTAAGATGTATTTAAAAGACAAGGAGGTGTAGAACTATTGGGGATAAATAAAATAGAAAATAATAACGAATCTAATCAATCATACAAAAAAGGAAACGAAGGAAATGAATTATTACAATTTTTTATTGGTGTAATTTTGCTTGGAGCAGGATTATTCATGTTAAGTAAAAGAGTAATGGTTCACAGTAGTTGGTATGTATGGAGAGTTGGAGGATTTGATTTATCTTCTGGAACAGTAATAATACCTTTAATTATCGGTATAATTTGGTATTTTGTAAATCCAAAATCGATTGCTTCAAAAGTAATAATAACATTAAGCGTAATTTTTATAGTTTTAAGTATAATTATGAGCGTTAGAATTAATTTTGTAACAACATCATTATTTGATTACATATTAATTTTAGGAATGGCAGCTGCTGGCTCAGGATTATTATTAAAAACATTATTTAAAAAAAGAAATTAAGGAGGAATTAAAAAATGTCTATATTTGAAAGAATAAGTGATTTAGTAAGAGCAAACATCAATGATTTAATTGATAAAGCTGAAGACCCTGAAAAAATGGTTAAACAAATAATAATTGATATGGAGGAACAAATAAGAAAATCTACTCAAAGCTTAGGAATAGCTATGGGAAGTTTAAACTCTGTAAAAAAACAATTAGCAGAAGCACAAGCACGTTCTAATAATTGGCAAGCAAAAGCTAAAACTTGTTTAGAACAAGGAAATGAAGAACTTGCAAAACAAGCTTTAGAAAACAAAGTAAAAGAAGATAAAATGGTTGCACAATATCAAGAAATGACAACAGCTACAGAAAAACAAGTAAATGAAATGCAAAACCAAATAAACATCTTAAAACAAAAATTAGAAGAAGCTAGAAGCAAACAAGCAATGATAACTGCAAGAAGTCAAATGGCTGACGCAAAAACACAAATGGCAAAAACACTTGGAAACATGGATAGTAAGAGTGCGTTTGCAAAAATGGATAAAATGGAACAAAAAGTTGCACAAAAAGAAGCACAAGCAGACGCATTTTCAGAAGTTTCTGGAATTCAAGAATCAGAATCAGACCCATTTGCAAAAATGGATCAAGACAATGCAATTAATGCAGAGCTAGAAAAACTAAAAGCACAAATGAATAGTGAAAGCAATAATTAAGGGAGGCTTAAAATGGGAATAATAATACCAATATTATTAGTTGCTGGAGGATTACTTGCTATATTCTATTTTAGACCTAAAACTCAAAATAGTATTACTGAAATCAAGTTTATGCAAACAAAAACAATTTCAGAATTAAAAGATATGTTTTCACAAATGGATGCTAGTGGATTAGGAAATGACTATCGTGAATTTGTTGAATTAAAAGGAACTGTAGTTTCTGATGAATTAATAGACACACCATTTTCTAACAGAAAAGTAGCATATTGTAACTCAAGATTGGCTCAAGTTACAGAGTCAAGAGAACAATATAGAGACAGCAATGGAAATTATCAAACAAGAATAAGAAAAGACGAAAACACAATTTCAAATGAAAAAACTAGTCAAGTAATTTCAATGAAGGATTCAAGCTCAAATGAACCAGTTGTACTTGAAATTAACGGAACAGGATGCAAATTAGACATTCCTAAAACTTTTGACAGATTTGAACCAAAAGCAAACTTAGGAAATTACAGATATTTCAATACATTCTCATGGAATAGATTTGGAGCAGAAACCCTTGGATTTAAAATGACAGAGGAAACAATAGAAGCAAACCAAAGTTTATATGTAATAGGTGAAGCATTCAGGGTTGGAGATAAAATTCATATAGGAAAACCACAAGATGCAAAAAAACCATTCATAGTAACAACCAAATCAGAAGAAGATTTAATAAATCATTCTAATCAAAACGCATTATTTCTTTTAATTGGAGGAATAATCTCAATAGTATTTGGAGTTATAATGATATTTTATGGATTAGCAGGTTAAAAAAAGGCTATACGCGATTAAATCGTGTATAGCCTTTTAAAAAAGCAATAAAAAAATTAAATAAATAAAAAATATATTATATGAATAAAAAATAATAAAACAGGAAAAATATACATATAAATAAATAACAGAATATGGAGGTGTGAATCATGAAAATAATAGACAAAATTGCATTAGTATTAATAATTATTGGCGCTGTTAACTGGGGACTTATAGGATTATTTAAATTTGATTTGGTAGCAACATTATTTGGGCAAATGTCAGTATTAAGTAGAATTGTGTATACATTAGTTGGAATTTCCGGATTATGGGGAATTAAGTTGTTGTTTGAAGAAGACTAAAATTCAATATATAACAAAGAGGTAAGCTATATGAGATATAAAGAATATGATAGACAAAAAGCAATTCAATATGCTGAAAAATGGGCACTGGGGAGAAATCCTCAGTATTATAATTTTGACATGGTGGGAGGAGACTGTACATCGTTTGTTTCACAGGTTCTACATGCAGGAGGAGCAGTAATGAATTATAGCCAATATGGCTGGTATTATAAGAGTGGATACGATAAGTCTCCTTCGTGGTCAGGAGTAGAGTATTTTTATAAATTTATTGTAAATAACAAATCTATAGGACCTTATGGGAAAGAAGTAGAAATTGAAAAAATATCAAAAGGAGATGTTATTCAGCTTAGCTTTGGGGAAAACACATTTCATCATTCACTTATGGTTGTAAACACGGTTGGAAATGTTAATAAAACCAAAGACATATTTGTTGCTACACATACAGAAAACAGCTATAACAGAAGATTATCTACATATACATATGATAAAATAAGATTTATAAAAATAGAAGGAATATATATTTAAATAGATAGATAAAATTAAACTTTTGATGTAAAATGAAAATTTTGCAAAAAAGTTTAATTTTTTTGAAAACAAAACTCCTAAAATCCCAATAATGCCTAAATAAAAGCAATAAAACCCTTGATTTTGTAACAAAAATGTAATATAATTGTAATGTGACCGTAATAAAACATAAAGAATTTTAAAAGCTTAAATCCGTAAAAGGAAAATAAAGCTTTTTAAAAATGCTAAAAATTGTTAGAAAATAAGCTATTGACTTAATAAAAATAAGTAGTAAAATAAAAAATAGTAAAAAAGGAGAGAAGGATATGGAGATTAAAAGAATTTCAAAAAAAATAGTGGCAAGCTTGATTGTGTCAATAATCATATTGGCGCAATTTAGTAATTACAGATTTGAAACAGAAGCAGCAGTAATAACAGGAAATGAAAAATTATATTTGGCTTTATCTGATTCGAATCCAGAAAAATCAAATGGTATAGGGTATGCAATAAACGACCCTAATAATAATCCAAATGCGGGGAGTGTTATATGGAATATAGTTTCATATGATTCAAAAACAGCTACAACTGGAAAAAACGGTTCGAATTTATATTGTATAAAAGCAGAATATGGGCAAACTTGGCAAGCAGAGCAAAATACTGCTGCAAAAGTAGAATACAATAATTCATATAATGTAGCATCATTATCAAGACAAAACGAGACAAATAGTGAAGTTGTAAAAGATTTAATTAAATCAGAGTATTTTAATGAAATTCTATATTTAATAGATAATATGTACATACCAGAAGAAGATAATAAAACATTGTTTCTAACTAACATGGGATTTGAACCTCAAGATGGTGACGATGCTGGAATGTATAAAATTCCTGGAACTATAGATTTAGTTAGCGAAGATGACTTTCCAACAGATGAAGATATCGTAGCAGTACAACAAGCTGCAATATGGTATTACACAAATTTTAAAGTTGGAAATAAATCAGTGTTTAATCAAAAAGATGTAACACAATGGTTAAACTTTAAAACAACAGAGAATGGATATACTCAATTAGCAAATGCGGATTCTGATTCACATAGAGATTTAATAGTTACAGCTATATATAATCAATTAATAAAGAAAGCTGATGAAGAAGCACAAAAACAAGCAGGAACAACTTATAAATTACAAAACACAACAGCAAAATTATGGCTATCTGAAACAAATGGTGCAGACGCAGAAGAACAACCAATAGTTGAAATTCACAGAAAAGCAATATTTGACTTAGCATTAAGAAAAACTATAACAGGACTAAAAGATAAAAATGGAAATACGAAAACAATAGATAATGTAAGAACAATAGATGTAGATACAAGCAACTTATATAAAACAGACACAAACACAACAGCAGTATATAAACATACAAAAGCACCCGTAACAGTGGAAACAGGAGATATTGTAGAATATACATTTACAATATATAATGAAGGAACACAAGCGGGACTTCCAACAGAAATAAATGATAAACTACCTGGAATCATGGGAGCTCAATTAAGTTTAGCTTCAACAGGCAATATTACATCAAAATTAGGAAATATATATGAAATAAACATTAATGCTCCAACAACAAACATTGTAACATTAAAATTAAAAGGCGATGCAGAAAATGCAAAAAATATTCCAGCATATGATGGTAAAACACTATCTTATGATGAAATAAAATTAAACTTAAAAGTTGAGGCAAGCGTAAATACAACAAAGTCACAAATCTTAACAAATATAGCATATATTTCAAAAGAATATAATTCTGACACAAAAACAATTATCGAAACAAATGGAAGCGAAGACAATGACTCAAAACCATCAATAGCACCAACATTTTCAGGAGAAAATGATAATTTACAAGATGGTATAACTTACGGAGATGATATTGGATATACAGGAAAAACAAATACAACAGACTTAAACCATAGCGACAGATATTATGAAGGACAAGAAGATGATGACGACTTTGAAAAAATAATATTAAAACCTCAAGCGTTTGACTTAAGCTTACGTAAGTACATAACAAAAGTTGATAATGTTACAGTAAACAGAGCACCAAGTATTGATGCAAGTAAATTAAAATCAAATACAGCACAAACAGCAGAATATAATCATAGAAAAGATGCGGTTGAAGTAAAAGACGGAAGCGTAGTTACATATAATATATCAACTTATAATGAAGGTAGCGTTGACGGAATAGCAACAGTTATAAAAGACCAATTACCAACAGGAGTAAAACTAAACTTAAGTAGTTTAAAATCAGAAAGTGGAAAATATTACCTAACATCAACTAAAGGAAATAAATATGAGGTAAATTATAATGAACAAACTAATGAAATTACTTTCACTTTAGTAGAACAAAAAGCTAATTTAGTAGCATTTATAGAAAGAGACACATTAGATCAAGACACAATAGAATTTACATGCACAGTAAATGCTGTAGCTGATGAAACACAAAACACATACTTTACAAACATTGCATACATATATAAAGAAAAAACAGTAGACGGTAAAGAAATAACAAACACACCAAATGAAGATAGAGACTCTGTACCATATACAAATCCAACAAACAACAATCAAAACAAGGCAGATGATTTAAAAACTGTAGGAAATGTAGGATATACAGGAAATGAAAGTAACCCTAGCAATTTAGCTCAAAGCAATACTTACTATAAAGGACAAGAAGATGATGATGACTTTGAAAAATTAGTAATGAGACCAAAAACATTTGACTTAAAATTAATAAAATATATTACACAAGTAAATGGAGAAAATACAGACAATAGAGTTTTAAGTGTAGACATGAGCAAAATCAACACACAAGATGCAACAACAGGAAAACAAATAACAACAGGTGATTACAAATTACAAAAAAATCCAGTAGCAGTTGAAGCAGGAGACTTTGTAACATATACATTTAGAGTATACAACGAAGGAGATTACGATGGTTTTGCACAAGAAATTTCAGAAAACATTCCTGAAGGATTAGAATTTATCTTAGTAGGAATTGATGATGAATTCCAAAGCTATGATGGAAAAACAATAAAAAATATATCTGAAGAAATAAAAACATCAAGTATGTATGAAAAAATAAAAGAAACAAACAGTGCATGGGGAATAATAACAGGAACATCTATTATAAAAACAGACTTCTTATCAAAGGAAAAATCTGAAGACAACCTTATAAAGGCATATAATTCTGATGCACAATATTCAGATGGAACAACTAAAAATCCAGACTACAAAGAAATATCAGTAATATATAGAGTAAAAGAAGATGTAGAGCCAAATGTAACAATCAAAAATGATGCAGCAATCTCAAAAGACCAAGCAGTTGATAAAAACGGAAACAATGTAACTATTCAAGATAGAGATTCAACACCAGGAAATGACGATGATAGCTGGAAAAAAGAAAATTCTGGAAAATATTATGACAATGACAAAAAATGGCCTATATATCAAGAAGATGACGAAGATTATGATAACATTATAACAAAATCATTTGACCTAAGTTTAAGAAAACAAATAGTAAAAATAAATGACGAAATTTATACATCAAGATATGCAAATTTAGATGCAACAAACAGCAATAAAAATACTATTTATAATTACTATGACGTAAACAACAATAAACCTTCAGTAAAAGCTGGAGACTTAGTTACATATTCAATAAGAGTATATAACGAAGGTCAAATAGACGGATATGCAAAACTAGTTGTAGACACTTTACCATCAGGATTAGAATTCTACTCAAGCACATATAATGGAGTAGATTACGGATGGACTAAAGCCCAAGGAACAGAAAAGACATATCAAACAGACTTCTTATCATACGAAAAAGATACAAACAAAGGAACATCTAAATCAACACTTATAAAAGCTTACACAGGAAGTGGGGAAGCAGATTATAAGGAAATTTACATAGTATGTAAAGTAAAAGACGATGTAACAACGAAAGATTCATTATTAAATGTAGCACAAATTGCAGACGATAGTGATGCAAAAGGAGAGCCTGTTAGAGATAAAGATTCAACACCAGGAAAAGAAGATGGAGTTGATAAATGGAAAGTTGAAGACGACTTAGACATTGAAAACTTAATACTTAAAGAATTTGATTTAAGTTTAAGAAAATTCATAACAGAAATTCAAACAGGTGAAACAAAACAAGTAGTTTCAAGCAGAAATCCAGTATTATCATATGATAAAGAAAAAGGACAAATATCATATACTCATTCAAAAGACCCACTAACAGTACATGTTGGAGATGTTGTAACATACACATTAAGGGTATACAATGAGGGAGAAATAGACGGATATGCAGCAGCAATAAAAGATGACTTACCAGAATACTTAGAATATTTACCAGATGCAGAAACAAATAAAGCATATGAATGGAAAATGTTCGATAAAGACGGAAAAGAAACAACAAATGTTAAAGATGCCGTATATGTTGAAACAGAATACTTAGCAAAAGGTCACGGAGAAGAATCTGGAGATGCAAATTCTACTAAAAACTTATTAAAAGCATTCGACAGTAATAAAGAGTTAAATGATTCAAATCCATCACACAAAGAAGTAAAAATATCATTTAAAGTAAAAGATCCAAATTCTAATACATTTATAATTACAAACTTTGCTCAAATCTCAGAAGATACAGATGCAAATGGAAATCCTGTAAAAGATAAAGATTCAATTCCAAATAATGGAAAAGGAACACCAACTGAGGATGACGAAGATATTGAAAACATAAAAGTAGAATACTTTGACTTAGCATTATTAAAATATGTAACAAAAGTAATTGTAAATGAAAATGGAAAACAAACTGTAAGCGAAACAGGAAATGTTGGAGACGAAAAAGACATAGTACCAAGAGTTGAAATAAACAAAAATAATTTGAGTAAAACAGTTGTAAAATTCGGATATACAATAAAAGTAACAAACGAAGGAGACATCGAAGGATATGCTAAGGAAGTTACAGACTATATCCCAGCAGGACTTGAGTTCCATGCAGAAGACAATCCAAACTGGAAAGACGAAGGAAACAATGTAATCTCAACAAGAGCATTAGAAAATACATTATTAAAACCTGGAGAAAGTGCAACTGTAGAAGTAATTCTTACATGGATAAATGGTCAAGACAATTTAGGATTAAAAACAAATACAGCTGAAATCTCAGAAGATTACAATGATAAAAAAGTTCCAGACAAAGACTCAACTCCAGATAATAAAGTACCAGGAGAAGACGATATAGATACAGCAGATGTATTATTATCACTAAAAACTGGTGGAGGATTAGACGTATTATATGTAAGATTAACCATAGGATTACTAGTAATAATCTTAGCAGGAGCTTTAGCAATTAAGAAATTTGTACTATAATATTTGAAATTTAAATGCAAAAATAAAAGAAGTAGATGACTTAGGTAACCAAGTTTTTCTACTTCTTTTGTTTTTTACATTTTTAAGCTAGCTTATTTTATATTGTGGCTGAGACAAAAAGTATATTTTAAAAATCGTAACATTTTGCATTAGTTCTTTTAGAAATTTTAACATTTTTCTTAATTAAAATGAAGAAGACGTATATAAAATTTATAAGATTTTACGGAACAGTGGGATTGCAAAATTAAAAAAGAAAAAATAAATTAAATTTTACATAATATAATATTGATTTTGTAACAAAAATGTAATATAATTGTAATGTGGGTGTAATATAGCAAATGAAATTATAAAAGCTTAAAATCCGTAAAGGGATACACCAAAAAAAATAAAATACCAAAAAATACTAGTAATACAAGCTATTGACTAACTAAAAATACGTAGTAAAATAAAAATGAGTATGTAAAGGAGAGGAAGAAATGGAGTTAAAAAGAATTTCAAAAAAATTAATAGCTAGTTTAATGCTAACAATAATTGTGCTAGCTCAATTTAGCAATTACAGATTTGTGACAGAAGCAGCAGTAATAGCTAAAGCAGATAGTTTAAAATTAGCACTATCGGAAAAAAATCCAGAGACAAATTGGGGATATTCTATAAATGGAAATAAAAAAATATGGAATATAGTAGATAAAACCACAGGAAAAAGTGGTTCTAATTTGTATTGTATAAAAGCAGAATATGGAGAAACATGGTTAGGAACACCAACTACAACGGTAACATACGATAAATCTTACAATGCCTATGAATTATCATCTACAAATCTTACAACAAGTAATACAGCAAATACATTAATAAAATCAACTGCAAATTACAGTGCTTTATTATGGATAGCAGATAATGTATTTATGCCAGGAGAAAATAAAACAACATTCTTAAGTAAAATGGGAATTACATGGGATGCTGATGAGGAAATGTATGTATTACCAAATACTGATTTAATAGGCGAAGAAGAATTCCCAACTGATGATGACATAATAGCAGTGCAACAAGCTGCAATATGGTATTATACAAACTACAAAGTAGGTAGTGATTCAACTTATAATCTTTTAAACAATGATTCATGGTTAAAATATATTGCAAATGGAACAACTGATTATAATCAATTATCTCAAAATGCAAATTATGGAGAAGGC
>JAFTFU010000205.1 GCA_017458285.1 Clostridia bacterium
AAAATTTGCAACTTGTCCAATTGCATGAACGCCCGCGTCTGTTCTACCTGATGCATTTAATTCAACTGTTTCTCCTGTAATTTCTTCTAAAACTTTCTCAATTGTACCTTGAATATTTAGTTTGTTGGGTTGTTTTTGCCAGCCATTGAAGCCTTTTCCGTCGTATTCTATTGTTAATTTAATATTACGCATTGCTTACTCTCCGTTCACTTTCCTAAATTTTATTACATATATTTTATAACTATTTAAAATTTTTACTACAGCCTTATTACAGCCTTGCAAATAATTTTAATACTTTCTATTATAAACGGGTAGTGCGTGCTGCACTTCCCCGTTATTTATTTTAAATATGTTTTATTATACATTATTTTTCTTCTTTTGTCTACTTGCTAAATATCCCAGTCGTAACCTCTCTTTACTCCTTTTAGATATATTTTAAATGTGTATCTTTTAAATATATGTAATAATATTTTATCTTTAAGTGATAGCTTTTCCTCTAATAGGTAAAACATAAAAATTTTTTCATAATTCATTTTTCTTTTTCCTCCTATTCCTTTAATTATATTTTACCATTTTATGTTTACTTTTTTAACTACTCTACAACATAGGTATTTTCTTAGGAATATCAAGGCTTGCGTGGTTTTTGTTTTCTACTTTTTTCGACAAAAAACGACAAATAAAACTTATATATTTTTACCTATTCTATAACTAAGTCAACTATAGTTAAGTCAAGCATAGCATAGTTAAAATATATCTAAGTTTGTTCTAAAATATTCTGGGAGGTGTAAACATGATTTATATAAACATTAAGAAAATTCTTAAAAACCAGAAAAAAACAAAATACTGGTTTATTAAGAATATGGGTAGCAGCTATCAAGCTGTATCAAATCTTATGAATAATGAAACTGTTGGCATTAGGTTTGAAACATTAGATAAAATATGCGATGTTTTAGAATGTGAGCCACGGGGATATTATTGTAAGAAAAAAATATTTAAAAAGAAAGAGAGGAAATAAAGATGAGCAAACTTCAAAAGCAATATGAAGAATTGAAAGAAAAAGATCCAGACAAAATTTATTTATTTAAAGTAGGTATTTTCTATAATATATTAAATGAAGATGCTCGAAAAGTATCAAACGAAATTGGTTTAAAACTGACTGATTTAAGCCCAGAAATAATAAAATGCGGGTTTCCAATCGCCAAATTAGAAAAATACACGCAGTTATTAGATTCTAAAGGGCTAAAATATGCCATTGTACCTAATCAAACATCTTCAAATCAAAATACTTCTTATGATAATATTATTAATAAAATTATCAACCTAGACATGAATAATACAACATGCAAGGAAGCATTTGATATATTATATAATATACAACAAAATTTAAAAAGTATACAATAGAGGGAAAATTCCCTCTATTTTAATATTTGTAAATTAATTTGCAATAATTTAAGTTTACCCAACCGCTTGGCGTTCTTGCCCAGTCGCCTTTTATTTCGTATGTGTCAAAACGTGTTCCGTTTGAATAAGCCTTTTTTATTTTATAATTAGTACCCGCACCAGTTCTAACATTTAACCCGCTTCTAGTATTTACTTGATATAAGCCTAAAGAATATGAGCTAGATGTTTTTGTTGCTGTACTTGTAGTTGTTGCTGCATTACTTGTATATGTTAAACAAATCCAGCCTTTATTTGTTTTACCCCAATTTCCATTGGTTTGTGTTATTGTAACTGTTGTTCCATATTTATAGCAACCTAATATTTTGTAACCTGTACTTGCACCTGCTCTTATATTAAGTCCACTTTTAGCAGTAACTTTTACATTATAATTACTACTATTACTACTTGTATTATTTACAGTAGATGAAGACAAATAAGAATTGCACACCCAACCAGATGTAGGGCTTGTAATTCTGCTCCAGTTTCCAGAAACTTCAACAACTGTAACTTGCGTTCCATTTGCTAAACTTCCTATTCTTGTAGCATTTATACTTGCGTCTGCTCTTACATTTAAAGTAGAGCCTTGCGTTGCTACATATCTTGTATAATTAACTGTAGAATTATTATTTGTATTATTACTTCCGCTTCCATTATCATTACTATAAATCCAGAAGTTTCTGTAATTTGCGTATGTTTTAAAACTATTTTTACTAACAAAAGCAGAATTACCAGAAACGTTTACATTTGCCGCCCTTCTACTTGCTGTAGTAAACTTGCCACTATATAAATATGGATCGTATACTTGTATTGTATTTCCATCTAAACTAACTAATGTTATATAATGTCCGCCAGAAGTAAATAAACCACTTCCGCAACTTGCTATAATATAATATTTACTATTTCCGTTAGCGTCTTTTTGTGATAAATAACTCATTGCTGTATCAAATGAGCTAGTAGTATGATATTCGTTAAAGTCAAAATAATCTGCAACAAATGGGAAAGCACTCCATGCTGTACCATTGTTTGATGTTCTATAACCATTTTCTACAAATAAAGAAGCCATTGTAGTTGGTAATATTGTACCTTTACTTGATGAAACAATTATTGCTGCACTTGTTGGTCCGCATGCACTAGACTTCATTGTTTGGCTTCTATCTCCTATACTAGAATACATTACGTTTGCCCATCTACTATCGGCTTGGCTGTAATATGTAAGCCCTTGATATGAGCCTAAAAGTGAAAGTCCATTACCTGTATTTGTGCCATCATAACTAATATTTTCCTGCTCTACTACTGCGTCTGTTTCTAATGCTCCTTCATCTGTTACGCTTTCTTCCTCTTCAACCGTACTTTCTATTATTTCGGTTGTAGATAAATCTTCGCCATTTTCTGTAGCTTCTATAGTTTCTTCTGCACTTTCTTGTACTTCGTCAGAAATAATTACAGTATTATTAATTGAATCATCATTTTTTATTTCTTCTATTAGTTTATTTTCTATTTCTCCTAAACTTTTATTTAAGTTAGGATCATTAAAATAAACACCACAAAATACTCCAGCAACAGCAACTATACTTGCTAATACTAATAATATTTTCTTTTTCATAATAATACCTTTCCTTTCTTACTTGACATATTTGTTCCAACCATCGTGAATATATGAATTACCGTGCAAGTCAAGTGTGTAATGGTCAAAAACTTCACTTGCACGTTTCTTTTGTATATCATCTTTCGGTATTCCATTTTTGGAATCCTCTATAAATTCTACTAAATAATTCATACATTGGTTTTTATCAAGTCTTTTTATATCTGCATTTACATTATCCAATTTTTTATTTATTGGCTCTAATGCTTTTGTAAATTTATTATCTATTGCAGCGTCAACTGGTTTTTTTGCTCTTTGAATAAAATTTACTATTGCTAAAATTGCATTTAAGAGTGTCGCTAATGATATAATAATTACTGATAATCTTTCCAATTTGCTTACTCCTCCTCTCTTGTAAAATTCTTAAAAAAAGCGAAAAAAACAACGCTTTAAAATCAAATTTAAGGCGTTTTTATTTTTCGTTAATATACTTTCATTACTTGTTTTTAAGGCTCTAAAAGGATTTTTTGTATGTAAGCAAATTTTTAATAATCTTCCCCAGTTATTTCTTTGTACTCTTCTGCTGTTATCCATTTTCCAACAGCATTATGTACTTTTGATATATTCCACATGCCATCGTCATAATATGTTTTTACTTTTTCAAAATTTTTGCTATGTTCCATATTATACCTCCTCTAGGTCAACATCGACCATCATTGCTAAGTAATCTAAATTACTTTGTATTTTTTCATCTTTTAATTCTCTTTCAGATAGCTCTCTTAAAATGAAATAATAGCCATCTTCATATTGTACTACTTGCACTAATTCCATGTGTTCGTACTCTTCTTTTACTTTCTGTCCGTCTTCTTTACCTTCTATAATTACTTTGGATAATTTTCCTTTAAAATCATTCTCTGTAATTTCTGTTTCTGATACGAAATTATTACCATTTTTTCTTAGGTCTTTAATTTCTGTTCCATCAGATAACGTAATTTTCCATGGTTTTTCCATTTTGGTACCTCCTTAAATAAATCATAAAATAATTGTGTCATGTTTGTAATTTGCTGCATTGACATATTTTTGTAATTTCCAGACATCCACGACTTAAATATATTTTCTATTTCTTTATATGTTAATATGTTTTTATCTAATAGCCTTTTGTATGCTTTTAGTTTTCTTCTTTCCCTCGTTATTGCTTTTGGGTTAATTTTTCTAATAATTCTTCCTGTTTCTGTTAATTGATATTTTATTTGTAAAATTTTAAATTGTTGTGATAATTTTACAATATGTGTTTTCTTTTCATTTATTATTAACCCTAATTCGTTCGCAATTTTCCTAATACCTTCTAATACTTCTTTTAAATATTCTCTACTTTCATGTATTAAATACATATCATCTGTATATCTACCATAGTATTTAATACCTTTTACTATTTTAATATAATTATCTATTTTTGAAGGGTAAGCAATGCCTATATTTTGTGAAGGTTGGCTCCCAATATCAACGCCTTTTTCACATTTATTTGTATTTTTAAACAATTCAAATAATTCCTTTAAAAGCCATATTGCAACTTTTGCCTCTTCTTTATCAACTTTTTTTAGGAAGCCCTGCAATTTTTCCAAACAAAGATTATGGGGAATACTAGCATAATACTTGCTAAAATCTATTAATAATATATAGCCTTCATTACTTTTATTTCTTCTATAATATTGGTGCAAATGTACTTCTAGTCTTTTTCTATGAAATGATACACCTTTATTTTTCTGACTTGCCCCATTGTCATATACTAAATAAGGAGTAATAGCTGGAGTTAAAACATTATCACAAAGCAAATGATTAACAGTTTTATCTATCATAACATCTGTTGTAATATTTCTTATTTTACCTCTTTCTTTTATTGTGAATTTACTACCTCTTGTAGGCTTATATTTCCATTCTTTTAAATCTCTTTGTAGCTCCGCAGTTAATAACAGATGATTAACTTCAAAAAGCTGCGACTGATATTTAAAAGGTGCTGCTTTTATTGCTTTTGTTCCAGCTTCATATATTTTATTAGCATTGTAAAAAATATTCATAAAATCACTTTTATAGTATTACTGGTCGTAACCAAATACATAATGATTAGCATTTATCAATTTACACAAATTGAAGGGATAATCTTTCCTTTCCTTTCCCATTGCCCTGCTATGGAAACTTAGTCCATTAAATAATAGCTTGGTTGTGAAATCGGGACGAACGCCATTCGAGTTGGAAGCGTTGTTGTTGTTCGCATTACCGTTGTTGTTCACATTCGCGAAGTTCGACGCAGAAACGACATTTAAAGATTACCCACTATTTTAGATTTTTCAAAAATCTATTGTCAGACTGTCTAAGAGCTTTAATCATGTTAAATTCTTTTTGTATTTCCAATACTAAATTTGTATATTTATTAAGATCTGCGTATAAACATTCCCCTACATATTGCAATTCATCTTGCAACGCATTGCAGCAAGCCATTGCCCTATCCATTTCAATACGTCTTTCTTCAAATTCAGACATATAACTAGGAAATATTGTATTTGCTATTCTTAAATGTTGGCTTATTCCACATGCTAAATCTATAACTTTATTGGTAGAACGTTCTATTTGTTGCTTAAAATACTGATATGTCCTTTTTTTAATTCTTTCTTGATCATCATTCGGGAACATTCTTATTTTTTCAGCAATAATATTTTCAATTTTCGTTTCACTAATATAAAAGTTATTTTCAGCAAGTTTTGTAACAGCCATTCTTATTAAATACGCATTATGTATTGTTTCTAATTTTGATTCTTTTCTCTTACTTTTTTTAATATCTGACATACGCTAATAATACTATTTACTCCTTTTTAGATTTTCCATAGAAGTATATCATTTTATTTTAATTATTTTAACTATGCCAGAAATTAACTAATTTATACGACAGGGCATAAAGCCCTGTCGATGTCTGATTAGTAGATTAGGAAAGCGGGACGAACGCCATACGAGTAGGAAGCGTTGGCGTTGCCCGCAAGACCGCTGGTGACCACATTCGCGAAGTACGACGCAGAAACGACATCTCTTAGCCAGTAATGTTGTCTTCCTCCAGCGTCATTTAATGCTACAATTTTGCTTTTATCTAAACGGAATAATGATAATTGAGATTTATCTATTACATAATTATTTGGAATGTTTGTACCGTGTTGTATATTATGGAATATATCTGTACCATAAACCATTTTTTCGTTCATTAATTCTATTGTAGAATCAAACCATGTTCCGCCACTCTCATATCCATTTGTTACAGCATTTTGTAAATGGTTTCTATGACTTAAAATGTGTCCTACTTCAAAGTCATTTTGTATAATTGTTTTAAAAGGTGCTAAATTTTCTGTATACATTTTACTACCAGTATAAGCACCAGTTGTAACATTAGAATCATTCATTTGTGCTGTTCCCATAGAACGCTCTGGTATCATTAAAACGTGAGGTGTAGTACATTCAGTATCGCCACAATGTAATCTATAATTTATGTCTGCAACAAGATATTTTCTATTGCTATTTCTACCAATAATATAATCGCCTATAAATATATCGTCAAATGTTCCAGCTGCTATTTGTTCTGATAAAGTCCCATCATAGAATAAATCTGTTATGTCTTTACCTCTATAAATTGAATTATGAGCACCAGCATTTTTTGCAATAATTCCACCTAAAATAT
>JAFTFU010000206.1 GCA_017458285.1 Clostridia bacterium
AGTATTAATAATATTAGGAGGAGTAACGCTAAGTGTATTAACAGGAGAAAACGGAATAATAAACAGAGCTCAACAAGCAAAAGAAAATACAGAAGAAGGACAAGTATATGAAGAAGTACAAATTGCAGTAGACAGTCTGTATCTTGAAACGAATATAAATAGTATGACACAAGAAGAAAAAAGAGCATTTTTAGAAAGTGAACTAAAGAAGACAGATGAAAATGCAGCCGTAACAATAGAAGGAGTAAATTTATCTGTAGATTACAAAAATGATAATTACAAAATATCAAATGATAGAGAAGTTTTTAATGCAAAACAATGGGATAAAACAGCGGCACCAGAAGATGTATTTATATGGCAAAGTGATGACCCAACAAGTAGTGACTATGGAGTTGTAATTGGTTATACTGCAAATATAGATAACTATCCAATATTAAGATATCCAAGTAGATGTACAGAAGTACAATTTTCTAAAAACTTAAATTACAATGGCATAACTACTAGTGCATCAAGAGCATTTACAAACAACATATTAAAAGTGGAATTACCAGAGACTGTAACAAAAATAGGGACGTTAGCTTTTGGAGATGCCTATTCACATTCTTTCAATAAAATGTCTGAGATAATAATACCAAATAGTTGCACAGAAATAAAAGGTAATGCTTTTTATAGTTGTAGTTCATTAAAAAATATAGAAATACCAGAAAGTGTTACTTCTATAGGTGGATGGGTATTTAATGATTGTAAATCATTAGCAACTGTAAAAATACCAGAAAGTGTTACTTATATAGGTGATGGTGCATTTTTTGGTAGCTCATTAACAAGTGTAGAAATACCAGAAGGTGTTACTTATATAGGTGAATATGCGTTTTTTTATTGTCCATTAAAAAATGTAAAATACAAAGGACAAACATATACTAACAAATTAAGTTTGGCAGAAGCATTAAGAGCACAAGGAGTTACTGTAGATGATTTAGCTTTCACAGACTTTGGAATGTAAAATAGTATAATTGTATACAAAAAATTAGAAAAATAATACAAAATATCTCAATTTATACTAAAATAATACATTGGGATATTTTGTGTTAATGTTTAAAATCTATATAAAATTTGGCTAAAAAATATTGACTTGACAATGTAAATATGTTATAAATATATAGTAAGAAAAAAGAAGGCCCCTTGGTCAAGCGGCTAAGACGCCACCCTCTCAAGGTGGAATCATGGGTTCGATTCCCGTAGGGGTCACCAAAATTAACAAAAAGAGAATAAAAAGGGAGTAGCTAAAATTACTAATCAACAAACGCGATGAAAAATCTGGTTAGTAAGCTTTGGATAAACAAAGTAGCAAGACTTTTAAAAGAGCGAGAATAACATCTAAATCTTTTAAAAGTCTTTTTTTGTTAAATAAAATAAAAGAAAGGAAAGATGAAAAATGGAAAAGCAGTGGTACAATCAAACCATACAGGAAGTTGAAGACGCACAAAAAACGAGCTTAGAAAAAGGCTTAACAACAGAAGAGGTAAAACAAAGATGTGAAAAATATGGAGCAAACGAGTTGCAAGCACAAAAAAAGAAAAGTACATTCAAAAAAATATTAGAGCAATTTAAAGACTTTTCAATAATAATACTAATAATTGCAGCAATTGTTTCAGGAGTAGTAGGAGTAGCACAAGGAGAGGGAATAACAGATACAATAGTAATATTAATAGTAGTTGTTGTTAATGCAATAATAGGAGTAGCACAAGAAAACAAAGCTGAAAAATCATTAGAAGCATTACAAAAATTAAGTAGTCATGCAACCAAAGTAATTAGAGATGGAAAGGTAGATGTAATTCCATCAAGTAATTTAGTGCCTGGAGATATAGTTTTAATTGAAGCAGGTGACTTTATATCAGCAGACTTAAGAATTGTAGAATCAGTTAACTTAAAATCTCAAGAGGCATCATTAACAGGAGAATCTCTACCAGTTGAAAAAATGTCTGGAGTAATTGATAAAAAAGAAGTTGGCATTGGAGATAGAACCAATATGTTATTTTCATCAAGTTTAATAACATATGGAAGAGGAAAAGCAATAGTTGTAGAAACTGGAATGAATACAGAAGTTGGAAAAATTGCAAAAATGTTAAATCAATCAGAAGAGCAAGAAACACCACTACAACAAAAGTTAAACAAATTAGGAAAAACATTGGGAATAGTTGCATTAGTAATATGTGTATTAATATTTTTAGTAGGATTATTACAAAAGAAAGAACCAATTAGTATGTTTATGACAGCAGTTAGCTTAGCGGTAGCTGCAATTCCAGAAGGATTAGTTGCAGTATCAACTATAGTTTTAGCAATTGGTGTTCAAAAAATGGTTAAAAGAAATGCAATTGTAAAAAAATTGCCAGCAGTAGAAACTTTAGGAAGTAGTACAGTAATCTGTTCAGATAAAACTGGAACATTAACTCAAAATAAAATGACAGTAAAAAAAGCATTTTGGAATAATAGATTAGTTGATATCGAAAAAGTTGAAATGGATCATGAATTACAACAAATGACATATAATGCGATATTGTGTAATGATACAAAAATTTTGGAAGACGGGTCTTTAGCAGGAGATCCTACTGAAACAGCATTAACAGAAATGGCATTTAATTTAAAATTCGATTCAAGCATATATGAGGATATGCCTAGAGTTGCCGAAGTTCCGTTTGATTCAGATAGAAAATTAATGACAACTGTACACAGAATTTCAGATAATTTATACAGAGTGTACACAAAAGGTGGAATTGATGAATTACTTAAAATTTGTAAAGGATATAGTTTAAACGGAAATTTCAGAGAAGACTTAGAAAGATATAGAACACAAATTGATGAAAAAAATGAATTAATGGCAAAAGATGCATTAAGAGTTTTAGCATTTGCTTATAAAGAGCTTGACCATAAACCAAACAAAGAAGATTTAGAAAATTTGGAATCAGATTTAATATTCTTAGGAATGTTAGGCATGGTAGATCCTCCAAGACAAGAGGCAAAAAGAGCAGTTGAGAAATGTAAAAATGCAGGTATAAAAACTGTAATGATTACTGGTGACCATAAAGCAACAGCTGTAGCAATAGCAAAACAATTAGGAATTTTAGAAGATGAAAATGAAGCAATAACAGGAGTAGATTTGGAAAACATGTCTGATGAAGATTTAATCAAGAACGTAAGAAAATATTCTGTATATGCAAGAGTTTCACCAGAACATAAAGTTAGAATAGTTAAAGCATGGCAAGCCAATGGAGAAATTGTAGCGATGACAGGCGACGGGGTAAACGATAGTCCGGCTTTAAAAACAGCAAATATAGGTTGTGCAATGGGAAATGTAGGAACAGAAGTTGCCAAAGAAGCTGCAGATGTAATATTAACTGATGATAACTTTGCAACAATAGTTTCAGCAGTTGAAGAGGGAAGACGTATTTATGACAACATATTAAAGGTAATACAATTTTTAATTTCATCTAACGTTGGAGAAATAATAGTATTATTTTTCGCAACACTACTTACGCCGCTTTTGGCAAAATGGTTTGGAATAGAAAATCAAACTTTAATTGAAGTGCTTTTACCAATACATATTTTATGGGTAAACCTAGTTACAGACTCACTTCCAGCTTTGGCTCTAGCTTTTGATCCGGCAAACAGTGACATAATGAACAGAAAACCACTTAAACCTTCACAAGGTGTATTTACAAAAGGTATGACTTTTAGAATTATATATCAAGGAGCAATGGTAGGTATATTAACACTTATAGCGTTTATGTTAGGATTAGCTACAACAAAATCACCGATTGGAAATTTATCATTAGATGAATCAAAAATTCAAGTTGGTCAAACAATGGCATTTTTAACATTATCAATAGTTGAATTAGTACATATATTTAACATACGTGATAACAAAAAATCTATTTTTAAAAGAAATATTTTTAACAATATGAAACTTATATTAGCAATTATTGTTTCTTTAATGTTAGTTTTAATAATAGTACTTATTCCAGCATTAAGAGATATTTTTAATATTCCGGTTTTACCAGCTGAAAATATAGTTCAAGTGGTTATTTTAGTACTAGCACCAATTGTTATTGTTGAAATATTTAAATTGTTGAAAATTAATACTGCAAAAGATGAATAAAAGGTTTCCTTTAAATCAAAACTACAAAATTCTCAATTTAAAGACGAACAAAACAACAAAGACTATATTTGAAAGAATATAAAGTTTACAGAGCAGGAGTTCCAACCTGTTCTGTTTTTTATCAACATTTTATTATTTGCTGAATATAATAAATAAAAAAGAGAAAGGGTAGTGATAAAATGCAAGATAAAGGATTAGATTTTAGGCATAAAGAAGTCATAAACATAACAGACGGGAAAAGATTAGGATATGTTCAAGATGTATGTGCAGATTTAGAATCAGGAATGATAACATCTATTATAGTACCAGGTGGAAATAACAAGTTCTTAAACATGTTTTCACAAAGTAATGATATAGTAATTCCGTGGCCAAACATAAAATGTATAGGAGAAGATTTAATTTTAGTAGAAATATAGATTGTAAAGTTTCAAAAAATATGATATAAATTTTAATATAGAGATATAATAAAAGTATAAGCACATTTGATGAGAATTTTATTTGTACGTCTTACTTATATCTATCAAGAAAAAAGGAGAAAAGTTAGGAAAACTAACAAAAAATAAAAATGTTTATAATTGAAGAAGAATTAAAAAAACTCCCTGACAAACCAGGTGTATACATAATGAGAAACAAAGAAGATGAAATTATATATGTAGGCAAAGCTATAAATTTAAAAAATAGAGTAAGGTCATATTTTAGAAAAACAAACAAAACACAAAGAATATTAAATATGGTAAGTTTAATTGATCATTTTGAATATATAGTAGTAGACAATGAAGCAGAAGCCTTAATTTTAGAATGCAATTTAATAAAGAAAAACAGACCAAAATTTAATGTTCTATTAAAAGATGATAAAACCTATCCATACATAAAAATAGATTTGAAGTCAGATTATCCAGGAGTAATGCTTACAAGAAGACTTATAAACGATGGTTCAAAGTATTTTGGACCATATGCTAATCCTGGAGCCGCGAAAGAAATGGTAAATTTTATAAAGCAAAGATATAAAATTCGTCAATGTAAAAATTTCAAATTTACAGATAGGCCATGTTTAAATTATCATATCAAAAGATGTTCTGCTCCATGTATGGGATATGTAACAAAGGAAGAATATCGAAAACAAATTGATGAAATAATTGATTTTCTTGACGGAAAAGTAGACAAGGTTATAAAGGATATTGAAAATCAAATGAAAGAAGCTTCTGCAAAATTAGATTTTGAGCAAGCTGCATATTTAAGAGATAAAAAAATTGCAATAGAACAAGTAAATAGAAAGCAAAAAGTTTCAAATATTTCAGAAAACAATATTGATGTAATTGGATTATTTAAGTCTGAAACTAATGTATGTATTGAAATATTTTTCGTAAGAGGAAGTAAAATGATAGGCAGAGAGCATTATTTTTTGCCAGAATTAAAAGACATGGAAAATAAAGAAATTCTAAGTGGATTTATCAAACAGTATTATTTAGAAAGTGAAAATATTCCTAATAAAATAATGTTACGTGAAGAATTAGAAGACAAAGAAGCAATACAAAATTGGTTAGGAAGTAAGCTTGGAAAAAATAGAAAAGTTGAACTTGTAAGTCCTAAAAAGGGAGAAAAACTTAGATTTGTTGAAATGGCAGAAGCAAACAGTAAAGTTACTTTGGAAAATAAAGAAAAAGATAAGTTTAAAATATTAATGGAATTAAAGGAAATTTTAAATTTGGAAAACTTGCCACGAAAAATCGAAACTTTTGATATTTCAAACATTTCAGGTGAATATAAAGTTGCAGGAATGTGTGTTATGCAAGATGGAGTTATTAAGAAAAATTTATCAAGAAGATTTAAAATAAAAACAGTAGTTGGACAAGATGACGTAGCATGTATGCAAGAGGCAGTAACTAGAAGGTTAAATCACTCTATTGAAAATGAAAGTGAAAACAAAAGTAGCAATTCTGGATTTGGAAAACTTCCTGATGCAATTTTTGCAGATGGTGGTATAACACAAATTAGAGCAATAAAAAAAGCTGTTAGCAGCTGTGGTTTAGATATTCCTGTATTTGGTATGGTAAAAAACGATAAACACCAAACCAGAGCTCTTATTGATGAAAATAGAAATGAATTTGATATTTCAGATGATTTGATGAAAGCAATCACAAATTTTCAAGACAGTGTTCATGATGTTGCAATTTCATATCACAGAAAACTACGTGATAAAAGTATGGTTAAATCTGAACTTGATAATATTAAGGGAATAGGTGCTAAGAGAAAACAAGAATTACTAAAAACTTTTGGTAGCTTTGAAAAAATAAAACAAGCATCTGATGAAGAACTTCTTAAAATTAATGGAATTACTAAGGAGATTATTAAACAAATTAGGGAAGTTTAGCTTTTAATCTCAAAAGTGTATTGCCGAAGGCTGTGTCGAACTTGCAAGAATCCTTCGCTGTTTGCGACGAGGAAGTTTATTGAAAAATCGATTTTATGCCCATTTTTACCGTATGCTACGAAGCGTAGCGTATGTGTAAACCAAAAGTGCTGTTAATTTTCCATTGATTATTGTACAATTAATTTCGAAAGGAGTGATAACTATGACGTTAGGAGAAAAACTAAGAGAAATAAGAAAAAGATTTGGATTATCACAAGAACAATTAGCTGAAATTATGAATGTTTCAAGACAAGCAATAACCAAATGGGAGAATGATGGAGGATTACCAGATGTTTCCAATTTACAAGAATTGTCAAAAGTATTTGGAATTACAGTAGATTATTTATTAAACAATGATAATAAATTACCTCTATTAGTTATGAGGAAAGAGCTTGATAAAAACAAATATAAAGGAAAACTAAGTTCTTATGAAGAAATTTTAAAAGAATTTTTCCCTGAGCCTTATGAAGTTTATTCATTAATTAGAAAACCAAAAATGAATAAACTTGAACATGTACTAGATTTATTAACGGGAGGAATAAATTATTCTACAATTAAAGATTTAAGTGATTTATCACCATATTATCTGGTTAAAAAAGATAATTTAAATTTATTAGTAAATATTAAAGATTGGACTTTAGAAGTTAAAGAATTATCATCTGAAATTAATTCAAAAAAATTCACGATTGATAATAATAAGTTTACAACTTTAGGGAAAATAAAAATTTAGAATAAAATTAAAAAAATTTTTTGGGAGATTATAAGTAAAAATATAATCTCCTTTTTGTGAATTTAAAGGAAAATCAACAAAGTCTTTTATGGAAAAAGCAAAAAATATATATAATTAAAAATTCAGGAGAAATGTAATCTTTCCTGAATTTTTTGTCGAAAAAATGTCGAAAAAAGAGAGGAAAAAAGTCGAAAATATATCGAATAAAATGTCGAAAAAGTAATCATAATTTTGTCGAAAAATGCGAAATTTAAATTAACATAAATTTAAAAAATCGTTGACATTTATGGAAAAATCGTCTATACTGTCTTTAACGCAGCAAAATACAACAAGTTGTAATTATTTCTATAAATTTTAAAAATTAAATTTGAATTCAAAAAAAATAAAGCACACTGAAAAAAATGTCAAATTATAAAACCAACATTTAAGTCATTTAAAAAAAGAAAATAAACTAATAAAAATGTTAAATTATAAAGACAACATTTTAAGTCAGTTGAAAAAATTAAAATCCAAAATTTTGACTAGTCAAAAAAATCCAAAAATCATTAAAGTAAATTTATTAAGGGGGAATTATTATAAAAATTTTAACCAAAAAAGAAGATGTAATAATGAATGTAGTAAAAGAAAATAAAGAAGATTTTATTAAATTGTTGAATAAAATAACAAAAGTTAAAATACAAGAAGTTGAGTCATATAATGTGATTGGAATGAAAGATTTGTCAGATTACAATTTTTCTATGTCAGAAATTAAGGCTGTGACAATTAATAAACAAAAGGCGAAAATATTTATAAAGAAAATAAAAAGAAATAGAATAAAAGAATCAATCTTTTGTTATTGGACAGTTTTATATGAAGAGTATTTGAAAGATAAACAATATGAAGAAATGAAAAAGATTATAAATAAGGTGTCTATTGGGGAACTGGAGAGAGATGAAGAGTTTAAGAAAAGTGTTCTTTTAAATATAGAAAATAATACTACAGACTTTTTAAAAAAAGGAACAACAGTACATTTGGTAGATATTAAAGGATATATAAAAAAATATTTTGACAAAAAAGAAGATATCCACAATATTGAAAAAAATGTGGATATCTCAGATGAAGAAATACTGTTAATTGGAATTGTATTAGATTAAAAATTAAAATCTAAAATGGAAGCGAAGAAGATCGAAGATGGAGAACAATGAGGGGGTTGCTCAGATAATTAAGGGAGATTTTTGTTTTTTCAGTTCTTTGGGTTTGAT
>JAFTFU010000207.1 GCA_017458285.1 Clostridia bacterium
CAACTGAGCTATGAAGCCTCTTATTGATATTTATTTGAATATATTATCAAACAAAAAAATGGCGACCTGGAACGGGCTCGAACCGTCGACCTCTAGCGTGACAGGCTAGCGTTCTAACCAACTGAACTACCAGGCCGTAAAGATTGGTGGTCGCTATAGGGCTCGAACCTATGACCCTCTGCTTGTAAGGCAGATGCTCTCCCAGCTGAGCTAAGCGACCATGTCTTTCGACGTGATTAAGTATACTAGATTTTTTTTATTTTGTCAATAGATTTTTTAAATTTTTTTGGAATTTTTTAGTAAAAATTTTTTAAGTACTGATTTTTCAAGGGTTTACAACAAAAAAATTTTTATTGTAATATTTTGTCTCAGTCTATTTTTCTATATTTAATTAAAAAATTCAGTTATATTATTATATTGTTATATTATTATATTTTTATATTGTTATATTTCGGTACTAAATTTATAATTTAGAATTTTTAATTTAGAATTTATATCTTATATTTTTTAATTTAGAATTTAAACTGAGACAAAACTTTAATTACTTATAAAAATTGGAGTAATATTTTCACAAAAACAATTTAATTAAACCTATCAATTTAATCAAACTATATTTTTTCTATTAATTTTAAGCTTTCATTGCATTCATAGTCTTAATAGCCTTCATATTTTCCGCAATTTTTATATTTTTAGCAGCTTTTACAAGTCCTACAAATAACGGAGCTGGTTTATTAGGTCTTGATTTGAACTCTGGGTGAAATTGTCCCGCAATAAAATATGGATGATTTTTTATTTCAACAATTTCAACTAAATTTCCATCTGGAGATGTGCCAGAACAAATTAATCCTGCTTTTTCTAATTGTTCTTTATATTCATTATTATATTCAAATCTATGTCTATGTCTTTCTGTAATATTATTTTGACCATAAACTTGTTTTGCAAGTGTTTCTTCTTTTATTATGCAAGGATAACTTCCGAAGCCTCATAGTTCCGCCTTTTTTATCCACATCTTTTTGTTCTTCCATGATGTGTATTACAGGATTTTTGGTATCACTGCTAAATTCAGCTGAATTTGCATCTTTTAACCCTAATACATTTCTTGCAAACTCTACAACAGTCATTTGCATACCTAAACAAATTCCCAAAAATGGAATTTTATTTTCTCTTGCATATTTTATAGTTTCAATTTTACCTTCAATTCCTCTATTTCCAAATCCTCCTGGAACAATAATTCCATCAAAGTCTTTTAAAATATCATTTGCAGTAATTGGTGTTACATTTTCGCAATCAATTAACTTAACTTCAATTTTTACATTGTTTGCAAAACCTGCATGATGCAAACTTTCTATAACAGATATATATGAATCTTCAAGCTGTACATATTTACCAACAATAGCTATTTTTACTTTATCTTCTCCTATACTTCTTATATTGTTTAGCATTTCTTCCCATTTTCTATTATCAGGAATGTATTTATCTAATCTCAAATAATTACAAACTTCTCTGGCTAATCCTTCTTCTTCAAGCATTAAAGGCACTGCATATAAGTTATCAGCTGTTTTATTTTGAATTACACTTGATTTTCTGACATTACAAAATAGTGCAAGCTTTTCTTTTATATTTTCTGGAATGTCTTGTTCAGTTCTGCATACCAGTATATCAGGTTTAATTCCTAAACTTTGTAATTCTTTTACAGAATGTTGTGTAGGTTTTGATTTTATTTCATTTGATCCAAAAATGTATGGCAATAATGTTACATGTATATATACAACATCTTCAGGATTTTTTTCTAAGCCTACTTGTCTAATTGCTTCAATAATTGAAAGACCTTCTATATCTCCTACTGTTCCTCCAACTTCAGTTATAACTATGTCTGTGTCTGTGTTTTCAAAACTGAAAATTTTCTCTTTAATTTCATTTGTTATATGAGGAATAACTTGTACAGTTTTTCCTAAATAATCTCCTCTTCTTTCTTTTTCAATTACACTTGAATAGATTTTTCCCATTGTGACACTTGAATTTGATGTTAAATTTTCATCTATGAATCTTTCATAGTGTCCTAAATCTAAATCAGTTTCCGCTCCGTCTTCAGTTACAAATACTTCTCCATGCTCATATGGGCTCATAGTTCCTGGATCTACATTTATATATGGATCAAACTTTTGAATTGTTACTTTATATCCTCTGTTTTTAAGTAATCTTCCAAGCGATGCCGCAGTTATTCCCTTTCCTAATCCCGAAACTACTCCTCCAGTTACAAATACATACTTAGTGTTCATTTTACTATCATTCCTTTCTTGAGAAATAAATCTGGTTCAAAAATAATTGTCTATTTTTTACCTTTAACTCCTCTTTAAAAAATAAAAAAATAGATTAAAAAATTTATCCCGAAAAAATCGGTTTTTTTTTAATCTATCATTTTAATATGTTTTTATTCTAGCATTTTTTTATTTATATTGCAATATATTTTTTATTAAATTTCTATTATTTTTAAATTATATTTATCTTCAAATACTTTCTTTTTTGCTATATATTCTTTTGTTCTAAACCCTTTAGTATCAATTATTTCTGACGTGCCATCGTTTTTAAAAACGATAAAGTCTGCAATATATTTTAGTTCAGGTGCTAATATAAATGTTGGCTGAATGCAAAATCCTTTTATTTCGTTTGCTTTTAATTTTATTTTAAGTTCACTGTAATATTCAGCTTCTTTTTGACTGTCAAACGTATATCCGTCTATTTTTGTTTTCTTTGCTTTAAATTTACTTTTTGTATTTGATTTATTTTGATATTCTCTAAATTCTTCTAATGACCAGTGTTCCATTTTTGTTTTCCTTCGCGTTTTTATTTTAGTTTAAAAGCAGTGTTTTATTTGAGCAATAAGTATATTTGCATAATGTTTTTTATAAAGCTTCTTGTATTTGTATAACTGCTTAGTCTTTATATTATATATTTTTGGCTCCGTTGTAAAGGTTATTTACAACTTTTTTGGAGCTTTAACGATTGATATAAATATCAATCTGTTTTTCTTATCTATTTTCAATTTACAAATTTAAAAATAAATTTTATACTAATGTTTCTTTAATATTTTTGTCTAATTGTGAGAGGAACTTTCCAATATGAACCCCATCAACAAAACCATGATGAACACAAATCATCAAGTTTGTATAATATTTTCCATTTATATTCTCATATTTGTCCCAAATGAATTGTGGGATTGATATTTCTTTGCTAAAAATAGGTACAAAACTAGTAAATTGAAACCAAGGTTGACATGAAAGCCATATTTTGTCAAAACCAGAATCGGAAAGATTATTATTTCCTTTAAAAAATTTATTTTCAATTCTTTTATATTCTTTTATATACTCTTCAAAGTCACCAATCACAGGAATATCATAATATCCAATAATATCATCATCTTTTTTCATCTGAGTATAATTTGATCTTATTTGGTTACAATAATAAATTTTTCCATTTTCATCATATCTATATTTAAAATTTTCAATTTGATTTACTGTCTGAGTAATAAAATAACCTAATGTAGCATAGAACTTTCTATGTACTTTGCAATATTCAACTACTTTTGTTATATCTATTTTAGACGTCGTAATAATAAATGGATTAGTACAGCTATTATAATGGTCAAATAATTCCTGCCTATAAAATTTTTCTACAACTTCTACCATTTTTTGTTCTCACCTTTTTTATAATTTATTTTTTTTACATTATAAAACGTTTATTTCGGTATGTCAATTGGTTTTGTAAAATATTGTTCTTCAAGTATTCTCAGTCAAATCATTTGTATAAACTAATTATTTTTCAAATTTTTATTCTTTTCCTTTTCCAATTGTTTTAAACTCTTTTGAGGTGTTGGCAAATCTTCTGGCATTGTTCCGCCATTTTTTGCTATTACTTCTCTTATATTTTTTCCAATATTATAATGAGTTTTATTAGCCTCTTTTTCAGTTTGTACATTATCTTTTTTTAATTTTTGTTCTGTTTGAGAAATTCTAAATAAATTTGCAATTAATTCATCGCTTCCCATATTATCTAAAATATCTTCTCTATATCTAAGTCCTTTTCTTTTAGCAATATCATCTGCTGTTTCACCATTATATAATCCTTTATAACCTGCGTTATGAAATTTATCAAAATTTTTGACTCCTGCATTTTTGGCAGCTTGATTTAAAGAATAATTACCTTTACGTGTAAGATTTCTTTGATAAAATCTTTTTTCATCTTCTGTTAGCATTGTATATTCTTTTTCAGTAAGTTCCTGTTTTCTTGTTTGAACAGCAAAATATGTTTGAGCAAGCGCAATTACTTTTTTTCTGCTATCTCCGTTTTGCGCTATTAAATAACAAGCATAACGAGTTAATTTATAATCGTTTATTATAACTTCCGCATTATTAGCACGTTTTGACAACTTGTCGGCGCCGACAAAATGTTCAAGTGCACTTATATCGCTATTTTCACAAGCTTGTTTAGCTTTGTTAATTACATTTTCAAATTTTCTCCATTCTTTGTAATCTAGTACTAATTGTAGTTCTCTAGCATACCAAAATTCAATACCATCTTCATCAATATGCTTAATATCTTCAAATGATTTATTATTTAGTTCTTTCAAACTATCATCTCCATTTCTGTATTTTTTATTTCAAGTTTATTATAAAACATATGTTCTTTATTGTCAATTGTTTTTTGTAAAATATTGTATTTTTTATTATAGATATTTTCTTAAAAAAAGGGATTGGGATTTTATCCCATATTTACAATTGTGTATATACAATTGTGTTGCTTGTTAGGAAAAAAATTTTAAATTTTCGTATATACAATTTTCTTTTATTTTTTTACAAATTTTTACAAATAAAAACAATTATTTCTTAAGTATTTTCTTTGAAGAATTTAGCTGGCTTTACACCTACTGAAATAGGAGTAGGATCTTTTATATAAATTACACTTTTATTTGTTTCGTCTGGAATAAAATCAAATGCTGTATGTATTTCTTGCATTTGAAACTTATCTTCTTCGTTTATATAAATAATTCCAAATCTATATTCTTCCATTTTATTGTCTGGATCTAATTTATAATAATCTTCTAATGGAAATACTCTTACAATAGCACTATTGTTATCTGCATAATTAAAATAAAACATTTGCTTTTGTAAGTAATAAGTTGCCTCTGTAAAATGTACATCATAGTATTGCTGTAGTCTCATTATAATTTCTCCAAATTCTTCTTCTGGTAAGTAATTACTAAATCTTACACTTCCTAATACATTTCCTAATAACATAGGTTTAGTTATATCTATATAGCCATTATCATATAATTCTTGACAAGGCTTACAAATTGAATCTCTAAAGTTTATTTGTTTAACAACAACTTCGTTACCAATTAAAGTAAGCTCTATATCATCTACATATTTCACTATAAGTTCTGCTTGTTCTTGCCTTGTATAATCTTTCCAAGTTCTAGTTCTTTCTTGATATTCTTTAGGTAGTTTAATTTTGTTAATGAAATCTATATCTCTTTTTAATAAAATATCTTTTGGTGTAAATCTTAATTCTTCAGTACAATCTGTATTATTTAGTTCATTTTCTAATGTTTCAAGGGATTTTTCAACAACTTTTCGTTCTTCATTATATTCTTTTAAATCTAAAACTCCATTTACATATGCATTTTTAATTCTATTAAGTTTAGCTTTTTGCTCATTTATTTGTTTTTCAAGTTATTCTTTAGGCTCATCAAATTTTTGCCTTATCATAGGCAAGAGGAATTGATTTACAACTGAGTCATATTCTACTAATTCATTTATAAATTGGTTAAAGTATTCTGTTATTACATTTTCTCTAAACTCTATTTTACAATCATTATAATAATAGTAGAAATATGGTTTATTATTTTTCGTAGTTGTTGCTTTACCACCTAAAATGCGGTTACATTTTGGACATTTAAGCTTTTGTAGATATAGATATGTTAAAGTTCTTTTATAACTTTTAGAATTCTTCCTTTTTTGTACTTGACAGTCTTCCCATAGTTCTTTTGATATAATAGGCTCTACAACATTTTCATAATAAGTAGGGTGTTTAGTTCTTTTTCCGTGAACAAAATCTCCTTTATATATTTCATTTTCTATAATAGCAAGTATGGTTGTATCTCTCCAATTATTTCTGCCTAAAACTTTTTCATTATTAAAAATATTACTTATTTTCTTGTATGAATAACCCTCGCTATATAAAGTAAATATTCTAATTACAACATCTTTTGTAGAATAATCTATTACTAGTTTTTTATTATCTCTTTTATATCCTAATGGAGCTTTATGTGGAATATGACCTTGTTTTATTGCTCCAGTCATTCCTATTTTTGTTCTTTCAATTTCATTTTGACTTACACTCATTAAAAGTCTTGAAATCATTTTACCATTTGGATTAGTAGTATTTACTTCATCATTTGCACAATCTATAATGCATCATTTTCATCTAAAAAGCTTATTAATTTTTCCCAATCGAATATACTTCTTGTAATTCTATCTAGTTTTAAAGCAATTATGGTATTTATCTTTTTAGCTTTTACATCTTCTTGTAATCTTTCATATTCCGGTCTATAATTTCCTGTTTTAGCACTTATTCCAGCATCTACATAATAGTCTATTATTTCATAATTTCTAAATTTACAGAATAATTCTAATCTTTCTTTTTGTTCTGGAAGACTAAAACCCTCACGAGCTTGGTCTTTTGTTGATACTCTCATATATAATCCACATTTTTTCTTTTCTTCGTTCAATTTGCAACCCCCTTGAATTTGGGATCGTCGAGGACGCCGACCCATACAAAATTTATATAACAGAAAAAGAGACGCCATAATACACTTAGGTATTTCTGACATCTCTTAAATTTATTTTAAAATATAATTTCCTTAAAATCATATCTTCAACTCCTATCAATAAACATAAGTAGTTTACGATAAATATTGTATCATAATTTTAAGAAATGTTAATAATTTGCAGTAATTACATACTTTTCAAATATTATTCTAATTCAGATAATCTAATAAGTCTTTGTTTTAAACTTTCCTCAAATTGTAACTCTTTCTTAATTATCTTCATTTTAAACACCATCCTTTCTTGGATGATATTTTTAAAGCACAAAAAATATCATCCTATTTTCAGAATGATATTTATATCTCTGTTCAAGTTCGAACAGATCGTCAATGGCTGGGGTACTGTGATTCGAACACAGGAATGTCGGAGTCAGAGTCCGATGCCTTACCGCTTGGCGATACCCCAATAAAAAAAGCCCCGCCTTAGCCGTCAGCTGTCGAATTTTTAAGGACCTGTTCTTACAAACAGGTGGATGCATAACCAAATACTCATGGGCTTCTTACTACTAAAACGTGTAAGCTTGCACGCCATATTTGGAAAATCCGCTTCCTTACTAGACTTGTTGGTTCTAAAAATTCTGTCTTTACGCACTACGCAGGGATTTTTTTTACTTCTCTTTCGAGGTATCTATATATTAACATATCTAATTTGTAATTTCAAGTATTATTTTTTCTTTTTTAGTTGTTCTTGTGTTATTTACTTTTATTTATCTCACTTTTTTTAAATTTATCTATATTAATTTCTCTTTTTATCATTTGCATTTTTGATATTTTTATGCATATATAAATGTCTTTAAC
Organism: Clostridia bacterium; assembly: GCA_017458285.1. Taxonomy (GTDB): domain Bacteria; phylum Bacillota; class Clostridia; order TANB77; family CAG-508; genus CAG-269. The sequence goes on from JAFTFU010000207.1 coordinate 7,682, forward strand.
TTTTTTTGTAAAAACTTTATAAATACTTGCATTTCAAGCAAAAATTGCTATTTAAGATAAATTTTTGCTCCTAAATTTGTTAATTTTTTTTCAAGATTTTCATATCCTCTTAAAATGTATTGAATTTCTTCAACCTCTGTTATTCCATTAGTTGCAAGTCCTGCTAAAACTAGTGCTGCTCCACCTCTTAGGTCTGTTGATTTTACATTTGCTGCATGTAATTTCTTAACTCCTTTAACTACTGCTGTTCTTCCCTCTATAGTAACTTTTGCTCCCATTCTTACTAATTCTTGCATATATTTATATCTATTTTCAAAAATGTTTTCTACTATAACAGATGTTCCTTTAGAAATTGTCATTGCTGCTCCAAATACAGCTTGCATATCTGTTGGAAATCCTGGATAAGGCATTGTTTTTATATCAACCGCCTTTAATCTTTTTGGAGCTATTAAGTTTATTTTATTATTTTCAACTTCAATTTTACAATTTGCCTCTTGTAATTTATTTATAATTGGTTCTATATGCTCTGGCACAACATTTATTAACTCTATTTTTCCTGATGTCATCGCTCCTGCAACTAAAAACGTTCCTGCCTCTATTCTATCAGGCATGATGTTGTATTCTACATTTTTTAATTTCTTTACACCAGTTATTTTTATTTGATTAGTTCCTGCACCTTCAACTCTAGCGCCCATCCTATTTAAGAATTTTTCCAAATCCATTATTTCGGGTTCTCTTGCTGCATTTGTTATTATCGTTTCTCCTTCTGCTAAACAAGCTGCTAAAATAGCATTTTCAGTTGCTCCTACACTAGGAAAATCTAAGTCAATTTTTGTTCCTTTTATTTTATCACATGTACACTCTATCTTTCCGCCTTCTTCTTTTATAGATATTCCTAATTTTTCAAATGCTTTTAAATGTAAGTCTATCGGTCTTGCTCCAATATCACATCCTCCTGGATATGAAAATGTTGCCTTCTTATTTCTTCCAATAATGCTTCCTGCCAAAATTACAGATGAACGCATTTCTCTCATAAGATTTTCTGGTATTTCATAATTTTTTAAATTGCTCGAATCTATTATAACTTTGTTTTCTTTCTTCTTAACTTTACATCCTAATAGCTTTAGTATTTCTAGCATTTTTTGTGCATCATGAATATTGGGCACATTGTATAATTTTGTTGTTCCTCCATTTAATATGCTTGCTGCAAGTATTGGTAGTGACGCATTTTTTGAACCAGATACCTTTACTACACCCTCTAATTTTTTTCCACCTTGGATTATGTAACTTGACATATTTTCACCTACCTTTATTTGGTATATATTATGTCATGTTTACGTAAAATGTGATGACGTTTGTATTTTTTATTTTATTCGTTTATAGGTTCACAAAAAGTGTTCACATCTAAATATTTTATATTAAAAGTTCTCGTAGAATTTAATAGTAAATATACATTATTATTAATTCTACGAATCTCCATCTTTTTCTTTTATTATTTTGCAACACTTTTTATATCTTGTAACTCAAATCTATATTTTTGCTCTATTGTTGGATATTTTTCATGGTCTACTTCACTCAAAAACATATCTATTGGTCTAATCCAAAGACTTCCATCTCCGTATAGTCGTCTATATACAACATATTTTTCTTTAGTTTCAGAATGATTAGCAATATCAACAACTAAATAATAATCTCCTTTAAAATGTTTGTAAATACCATTTACTTTTAACTCTCTCATTGTTTTTTCCTCCATTTTCTAAATATAATATTTTTCCCTTTTTTATGCCTCTTAAAAATATTTTATATGGTCAAATTATATCAAAAAAGTACAAATATTACAATAGATTTTACCACTTCTGTAACAAGTAATAATTTTTTACCAGTTGTTTAGCAATACTAACCAATTGAATTATATAGAATTATTTATTTTAGTCTTTTTTATCATTTGATTTTAATTCTTTTGTTTTTTCTTCTTCTTCGATATATTTATAATTCAACTTATTTGTTTTGGTTACAACTGATTCTCCAAGATTTTTTTCAATATCATCTCTTGCAACTTTTGCAGCATGTCCACCCATTTTAGCAACTTTAATATTTTCTTTTAATCCATTTGGTTTTTGTTTAGCTGCAAGTCTTTTTGTTGCTTCTTCTGATAAATCTGTTAATATAAGTTCTATATTATCCATATTATCTCTTAAATTTTCTTTTCTTAATCCTTTATATTGTTTATATTCTTTCGCTGTCATTCCAGACCATTCTTTATATATTTCATTTGTTAATATTGCATATTCAATATTTTTTTCAATTCCATTTTCTTTCCATACATCAGTTAATTTTTTTCTTTCTTGAATTGATTTCATTCTTTTTGCAATCCATTCTTCTTCATAGCCTTTTGCTCGATACAAATCAATTGCTCTTTGCAATGCTAGCCCCGGATCAAAAGTCTCATCAATTTTTTCTTTTCCTAAATGTGCCAACCATTGTTTTATTGGTTCTGCATTTTTTGATGGTATTGACTCAATTATACGAAACATTCCTTCAATATCACAAACGTCAGTCATACGATATTTTCCATCTTTAGCTTTTAATTTCAAACCGTTACAATTTGTAACGGTTTCATTTCCTTCTTCTTTTAGCCTCTTTTTTAAAACTCTCCAATATACTGTTGGATTTTTACTTTCAGCTAAAACGCTTACTATATCAACAATGCTAATATAATACTTTTCTTCATCTTTATCCCATACAGTTCTTATTGTTTCGTTATTAAAAATTTTGTTAATTAAATGCATTTTATTTTCGTCCATTTTTCCCTCTCTTTCTCAAGTTGTTTGGAAATTCCGAATAACTCAAAATCTCTTTTATTTCTTCTATTTATATCATATTTCTAAAACTTTTTCAATGCTTTTGCGAATTTTTGTTCTTTTTTGTTTATATTTTTGTTTTATTCTATCAGAAATAATGTCAGTGAATACCTGTTTATAATCTTCTTATTAAAATGTATAATTTTGTGCAAAATTTAACAAAGGAAAGAACTGAAGAATTTTGGGAATTTGTTCGCAATAAGAATTTTTATGAAAATGCTCCTTTATTCCCAAATTGTTATGAAGCACTTGAAAAATTAAGCAAAGTGTATGCTATCTATATTGTAACTGCATATTTATGGAATGATGTTATTGATGTAAGCGGAAAAAATTTAAATAATAAATATTATTATCTATTTGTAAATAAGCAACTACATAAATAAAAAAGACTCACATCTGTAACTTTGACGAGTTGGGTGTGAGACTTTTCATATCTATTCGGCAAAACCACGTTTGTGGAATTGTCATTTCCTATATTGATTATACATAGGTTATTTGGAAAAGTTAAACAATTATTCCATCTTTTAAATAAATAATTCTATCACCATATTTTGCAGTTTCTTCTGAATGTGTAACTTGCAATATTGTAATGTTTTTTTCTTTATTTATTCTTTTAAATAATTCCATTATATCCTTTCCTGATTTACTATCTAAATTACCAGTTGCTTCATCTGCAAGAATAATTTTTGGATTTAATATTACAGCTCTTGCTATTGCAACTCTTTGTTGTTGTCCTCCTGATAATTCATTTGGAAGTGATTTTCTTTTATTTGTTAGACCTACAATTTCTAATATTTCATTTAATTGTTTTTCAAAATCTTTTCTTTTTAATCCTTCCATAATTACAGGAAGCATAATGTTTTCTTCTACAGTTAAATTTTGCACTAAATTATAGAATTGAAATATAAAACCTATTTCTTTTCTTCTTAATTTAGATATTTCAGAATCTTTCATTTTATTTATATCTTTGTCATCTATTTTTATCGTTCCAGAAGTAGGTTTATCTAATCCTCCTACTAAATATAATAAAGTAGATTTACCACTTCCACTTGCTCCCATTAAAGAAACAAATTCTCCTTGCTCTATGCTTAAATTAATATTATCTAATACAGATACTTTATTGTTTTGAAAACTTTTGTATACATTTTCTACCTTAACTATATTTCCCATTTTTAAATTCTCCTTATTCATATTTTATCTCTTTTACAAGATCCATTTTTCTTATTTTTATTACTGGTACTATTGTTTCTATAATTGTTAATAATAATATACTCATTAATAATACCATTACTCCATTAGTTTCAAAAACCATATTTACAAACATAGACATTGCATTTAAAGTTTTTTCCATATATACTTTTAAGATAACACTTAAACATACTCCACTAATTGCAGAAATTATAAATGAAATAATATTTTCTTCTAATGCCATCTTATAAAGTTGTGTTTTGGTCATGCAAGTAGAATTTAAAACAGCAAAACATTTTTTTCTTTGCATAAATGCTACTACCCCATTGTTAATTAATCCAATCATTGCAAGTCCTGTTCCTAAAAATAATACTATATATACAATATTCATTATTTGCTCTGTGCTTTCTTTGTCTGATCCTATCCATTCTTGATATGATTGTATAGTTACATAATTTTCTTTAATTTCATTTTTTAGCTTTTCTTTCATAACATCATCTGATAAACTAGATTTTATTAAAATGGTTTTATAACTATTTTTAAAGAGTTTATTATATTCACTTTTAGAAATCATACCTACACTTCTCATTGATGTTGTATCAGTAGAATCAATATATCCTTTGATTGTAAAATAATAATCTTCATCAAAGTATTGTTCTCCATTAATCTTTATTTTATCTCCTAACTTATAACCATTTTTTATGCAAAATGCTTCATCTAATAAAATTTCATCATCTTTTAAACTGTTTGATTCTTCTTTATTAAACTTTATACTGTCATATAATCTAAATATTGTATCATCTTCCCTATCATATCCAAAAAAAGCAAAAATCTTCTCTTCATCATTTATTTTAAAATATCCCATATTTATGTAGTAAAAAGCTTTTTCGTCCACTCCCTCTATATCATCTAAATATTTATAACTTTCTTCTTCTCCTGATAGATTGCTTACTCTTATTGTATAATGAGTAACCCTATCAAATCCGTCATAAGTATTTGATATTGTTTGTGCAATGTTATAAATAAAAGTTGTCATTGATATTATTATAAATAGAAGTGTTGCACTTGAAACCGCTATTTTATTATCTGCTACATTTTTAGAAGCTAAAAAACTAGTTTTTCTATTTTTTAGTAGTAATGATAATATTTTTGAAACAATTTTTATAATTAATGGTATTACCATAACAAACCCTATGACTAAAAAAATAACTGGTAATAATCCCATTATAAAATCATATTTATTGTTTATAAAATAAATTACAATTGATAAGATTATAAATATCAAACCAATTACAATGTTTCTTTTCTTTATTATATATTTCGTGTCTTGTGTATCAAATATTATATCTCTAATAGCCTTATTTTTACTTTTTCTTAATTCCATAAATGTAATACTAATTTGAATTAATATCGCAAATAACACAACAATTATTATATATATTGGCTTAATACCTGCATTACTTGTTAATTCCATATCTCCTGCTGATATAAAAGAATTGGTTACAGGACCGAATAAGGATATTTGCAATTACAATTCCAATTACACTACTTATAATTGCGTAAACTATATTTTCTAAGTATAACAACAGATTTGTCATCTTTCTACTTGCACCAATACTTCTAAATGTTCCAATAACTGATATTCTTTCTTCTAATACTAATTTCAATATAGAATTTATTATATAAAATGCAATTAAAGTTGTAATTATTAACATTATTATCATTAGACCATTTATTTGAGTTAAAGCGTCTACTAAACTTGCTTTTACTGTTACAACACTAAATTCTTTATCTATCTTTTTTAATTCTTCTTTTGCTTGCTCTATATTATCATCTAAAACATCAATATATGCTCCCATTATATATGTTTTATTTTCATCTAACAGTGTTTTTTCATAATCTTCACTATTTTCATACATAATTTTATTTGCAGTATCTATTGAGACTAAGTATTTAGGTCTCTCTTCTGTTTCATCAGCAAAAATTCCATAGTTATCAACTATTTGGGCAACTTTTAGTTCCTTATTTAAAACATTTATTGTATCATTTACTTTGATGTTTTTAACATCTGCCATATTTTTAGATATGATTACTTCATTATCAATTAAATTATTCTTTCTGTCTGATTTTATCATTTTATTTTGCTGTAAATCTACTATATTCATTCCTATTATATCATTTTTGTCTTTTATATAATGTACAATAGGAGCAATGTTATAATTTCCTGATATTCCTTCTATTTTCTCTACTTCAAATGGTGTGTCTTTTGATAATAAAACATCTGTGGTTCCTACTGTTTTCATCAGGAATTCAGTATATTTTTCCAAAATATTATCCTTTAACGTTAAGCATAGTGTTAATACTACTACTGATAATGTTAATGATAGTATTATCAATAAACTTCTTAATTTTTTCTCTTTCATATTTTTTAATATGTATTTTAATATAATTGACATTGTTTTTCCCCTTTTATTCTTCTATAATAATTAATTTACTATTATGCATATCTTTAACTACCTCCTAGTAGTTTTTTTACTATTGTTAATATACTATCATAAATTCAAGATTTTTACAATTAATTTTTAAAGTTTTGGGGCAATAGCATTGTATTTTAAACAAATGTTTGATATGATATAATCATAAAAATCACAAGGAGCTGATAGTATGAATGAAGATGAAATTGAATTAAAGAATAATGCTGTTATTCATAAAGATAATTCTTTGAATAGATTAGATTTATCTTTTCTTAAACATATAGAATTAAGTGAATATAAAAAGAGTGATTTATTGGCATATTGGATAAATGACTTTGCCGAGTATCATGATGAAGAAAGAACATTTAATATTGCAAAATCTGGTATGTACTCACGCGGCGATGTTATAAAAGTAAATTTAGGATTTAATATTGGAAACGAACTAGGCGGATTACATTATTGTATTGTTTTAAATAAATATGATAATACAAGAAATGGAACTTTAAATGTGATTCCTTTAACATCAAGAAAAGATGGTAAAAAATACGATTCATCATCTGTAAATCTTGGAAATGAACTTTACAATGTTTTTCAAGATAAAATTGAAAAGGAAAAACAAAAATTACAACAAATAATATCTAGTGAATCACTTGATTTGATTGATAAACAAATTATCAAATATTTTACAAAATAATATAGAACTTAAAAAGGAGAGTTGCTAGAACTCTCCAAAATCATTTAGGCTCCCGTCTTACTACTAAAAGTAGTAGAAGGTTAAGTTAAATATGTTTTAACATATAATATTTAACTTGTCAAACTAAGTTTGACATTAATATTATATGAATTGCTTAATAAATTTATACATTATTTAAATTTAGATATATAAGAGGTTGGTTAAACTTGGTATTTTATAGGAATGCTATCATATCTTGATTATAGTAATAATACCTCACACCATCACTTCGTTTAAAATAAAAGGCAACAAAAAAATTGACCTTTTACAGTCAATTAATCGTTTTCGTCATGGCGCGACGATTTTATATATTGGACCGGGTGTCGTAGTTATTTACAACTTTTCTCTCTATTTAACATTGATATAAAAATCAATCTCATTGTTTTTACTTTAACATAAAATTTATAAATCTTCAATACTTTTTTAATAAATAATAAAATACCTAGAATCTATAATCAGACTCTAGGCTACTTAAGTGACTTAGAGCTTCAAAAGTTTTCTAAGCACCACTCCATAATATTTTATTCAATTCTAATTATTTTTATACATCATATCCCATTATTCTTAGAATATCATTTATATCAATAACTATAAGCTTTCCTTTTAATTTTTCTACTTCTTTATTTAATAAATCTTCAAATTCTTGATATTTTTCTTCGTCAAGTAATACTTTCATAGATTTAATAATCATATATAAATTACACAAATATTCTTTTCTGTTATAATCTTTTTCAATATTTTTAAAACTGATATCATATTTATTTCTGTAACTATACAATCTGTCTGAATGGGCAGAAATATTTCTTACCATTGTTAAGTTTATCAAAATCTGCCTCAATAATTTATCTGATAGTTTAAAATACTTACTTATCTTTTGCCTATCACTTTGTTTTAATAAACTATAATACTTACTAATAGCCCCAAAAGTCAAAATTTTAGTTAAAACAAATGGCGGAACAAAATCATAAGTGTTTTTATAATGCTTAATAGCAGGATGTTTTATATAATTATCTTCAATTTCTTTTTCTATTTTTAATATAAAATCTCTTACTAATTCTTCATCAGCTTTTACATCAAAAAGGTCTAATTTCAAATAATTTTCAACACCATATTCCTCTGCTAAAATATTTGCCATTAGTGATTTTATAACAACTTCTATTTCTAAAATATATTTTAAGAATATAGCCTTAATATTTTTATCAAATTCATATAATGCAAAAATTTCTTCAAAAGTAGTATTTTCTTTATAATTATTGTTTTCATCTTTAAAAACAGCTTTATAACCATTTATAATAGAATAATAAGAATACTTCTCGATATTTTTTAAAGCTTTTTCTTTATCATTTATAATTACATTTTTAGATATTAGATAATCTATAAGGTCTTCATTATTCTTATATTCTTTCATTGTACCTCCATATAATATAAAAAATGACTCAAGGCTTCGAAAGTTTCTTGAGCACCACTCAATATACTTATACCATAATTTTGGTAAAAAATCAATAATTTTCTGCAATTTTTTAGGGACACCTTTCAAAAACAGGTTGCATTATTACAAGTAATCTGTTTTTGGAAGGTGTCCCTAAAATGCAAGAATGCAAGTAATCTGTTTTTGGAAGGTGTCCCTAAAATGTTGGGTAAAGTAGAGAGCACAAAAAAATTGACCTTTTACAGTCAATTAATCGTTTTCGTCTAGTGCGACGATTTTATATATTGGAGCAGGTAGTGGGAATCGAACCCACGTAGCCAGCTTGGAAGGCTGGGGTTCTACCATTGAACTACACCTGCATATCTCCCTGACAGTTATAGATTATAATCGTTTCTTTAAAAAAAGTCAATACTTTTTTTAAAATTTTTTTAATATTTTTCCCAAAATTTTTTATAATCTCTATTTTTGGTTGATATTTCAATGTTTACATCATTTACATCAAAAAATCTTTTTTTATTTTTATAATTTTTCTATTATACTTTTTATACTTTTAACCAAAAAGTCCACATCTTCAACTGTGTTATCTTCACCAAAAGTAACTCTAAGTGCTCCAAAAGCCAGTTCTTTATCTAAACCTATTGAAGTAAGCACGTGTGATGGGCTAGTTATTCCCGTGTTACATGCAGAACCAGCTGAAGCACATATTCCTAATTCATCTAATTTAATTAATACTGTACTTGCGTCAACTTGAGGAAAAGAAACATTTGCATTTCCTGGCAATCTATTATTTAACAACTCATTGTTATCAGAACTTATAGAAAGATTTATATGAGAATCATTCATATTATTTACAGAATTAACAAGTGGTCCGTTTACTTTACAGTTAGGAAAAATATTTTGGATTTGTTCAAAATAATAGTTTCTTAGCATAGCTAAATATTTTTTATGGCGTGGTAAATTAGCTTTAGCAAGTCTGCAGGCCTCTCCTAGTCCAACAATTCCGGCTACATTTTCTGTTCCTGCACGCATATTTTTTTCTTGATGTCCACCATTTAAAAATTTCTCTAACTTGATACCATCTCTTACATACAGAGCACCAATTCCCTTTGGACCATAAAGTTTATGACCAGATAAAGAAAGCATATCTACACCTAATTTTTCTACATCTACATCAATATTTCCAACAGCTTGAACAGCGTCAGTGTGAAGTACAACATTTTTTTCTTTTGCAATACGGGCCACCTTTTCTATTGGCTCAATTGTTCCAATTTCATTATTGGCAAGCATTATTGTAATTAATATAGTTTCATTATTAATGCTATTTATTAATTCTTCAAAATTTATAATTCCATCTTTATCAACATTTAAATATGTAACTTTAAATCCATTTTTCTCTAATTGTTCACAACTTTCTAAAACTGCATGATGTTCAATTTTAGATGTAATTATATGATTTCCCTTGAATTTATTTGCATGTGCAAATCCTTTTATTGCCATGTTGTCACTTTCCGAACCACAAGAAGTAAAAATTATATTATTTGGTTTTGCACCAATTATACTTGCTACATTTTTTCTCGATTCCTCTATTGCCTTTTTATTTCTTCTTCCTAAACTATACATCGCAGAAGCATTACCATAATATTCCATTAAATATGGCCACATTGCTCTTAAAACTTCCTCTTTTACTCTTGTTGTTGCAGCATTATCAAAATATTTAATACTCTCCAAGTTTTCTCCTCCTAAATCAAAAAAAAATTTATTTCTTATATTATATATGAAATAATTTAAAAAAATATTCATAAAATTATTTTTTTCTATTGATTTATAGTGGAACTTAAAGTATAATACTCTTAGTTTATATCATTATTCAACTTTTTTCAAAATTTTTAAACAATCTATATTTTTTTCCACTAATTTTTCGGAAAGTTGAGGTGATTTCATGCTTAATATTTTCAAGTTAAAAAAAGTATTATCAAAAAATTTTGATGGACAAAGAATTTACATTAGTACAAAAGGTCCAATCTCAATGAACTATTTTATTGATGATACAAAAGTTATTGTGAATTCTAAACGAGTTATTATTGGAAGTAGCACAGATAATGATTTTATAATTGACTTATATTTAACAAAAAAAATATCTATAGATAAAAGTCAATTTAAAATTATCTTCTATTTTGACGATTTAGAAGTAGAATTACAGGTATGATTAACTCATGCCTGTTTCTCATCTTCTATAGAAATCAATTCTGCAGGAGTACATTCTAAGTATTTACAAAATTCTTCTATATATCTAAATGATATTGCTTTAGTTTTTCCATTTATTATTTGATTTAAATTTCTATTAGTTATATCCATTTTTTGACATAACCAGTACTTTGTTTTTCCTTGTTTCTTTAATAATTGTTCAACATTTATACTTATCATAAATTTCTCCTTTTTTAGAGAATTTTACAATAAATGACATTAAATTTTAAGGTACTTGTGAGTATCCTATATTATATCTATTATTTTTTTAATTTCATCTATTTTTTCATATACAGCATCATATCCAAATTTATAGCATTTATGCATTTTTTGTATGTCTAATAGACCTGTTTTATCACTAGGTACTGTAAGAATATAATCCGCTTCTTTTAATCCATCTTCTGATATTTTATTTCCCATAATATCAATAGTTTTCATGACAATATCCATTAAATTGCTATTTTCTTCAATAGCATCTGCTGAAAAATTCACTGCAATTATCTTATCAGTCCCAAGTTTTTTTACTGGTATTACTGGAACATTGTTTAATGTTCCACCATCTAAAAATTTATGTTCTTCATATTTACATGGCGAAAAAAACACAGGGAAACTGCTACTTGCTCTTACTGCTTTTCCAACACTTATGTTACTAATATAATTTTCTGAATTTTCTGGAATAATATTAGAAAAAATAAATTCTTCTGAACTTGAAACATCAACAGTAGGAATTGCAATTGGCATTTTTATATCTTTAATAGTCTTTATTCCTTTTCTGCTTGCTATTTCATCAAAAATTTTTTCAATAGATTCACCTGTTCTAAAGCCTGATATCTTAACTTTTTTACTTAAAATATAATTTCCTATACCACTTAAGATTGGTGCTCCATTAATATTAATTATTTCTTTTGCATATAATTCAAATAGTTTATAAATGTAATAAGGAGAGTAGCCCATTGCATAAAGAGATGCGACAAAGCTTCCACAACTTGTTCCGCCTATCACATCTACTTTTATTCCATTTTCCTCTAATGCTTTTAATACTCCTGCATGTGCAACTCCTCTTATTCCACCACCTGATAATGCTAAACCTAATCTCATTTTCACATAATTCCTTTCTTGTGCAAGTATACTATTTGTATTATTTACTAAAAATTATGTGTTTAATCATTTTTTTCCATTAAAGTCAAATTGAATTTCTTCTTTCTCATTATAAACTTCTATTTTATTATCTTTTACTTCTATGGTTGCATTTGTCATTGTAGCTATTTTTTCTATATTAGAATTATAAATTTCTGTTTCATTTGTATCTAAATTTAGTGTCCTAATTACTTTTGTATTTTCTACATGTTGTACTAAATCATATTTAAATTCAATTTTTATCTCTCCGTTTGCATTAATTAGCCCTTGTTTTCCTTCTTCATTACTTGCTATAAAGTAATCATCAAATGCATATTCAAGATAACTGTATTCATTATCTAATATGTCATTTGTATTTTTGTCACAAATTTTATATACATATTTTTCATTGTCAAAAATTGTTTTTATAAAATAATTTTCATTGTCTGTTGTATTTATTGCAGTGTTATAATCCATTTCAATTCTATTTCCATTTTTGTCTGTTACATACTTTTCATCAGGTGTTTCGATATAAATATATAATCCATTTATTTGTACGTTTGTATTTGCTATTGAAATTATTGTTTTTCCTTTTAAATCTGCAACTCCGTATTTATTCCCTTTTTTTAATATAAATAATTCGTTTGTATTATTATATTCTATTGATTGATATTCATATGGTATTACGGTTTTGCCATTTAAACTTACTCCATATCTTCCGTTTTTTGAAGCAATTAAGTATATATTTTCATCATTTTTGTTGTCTTGTATTCTATATATTTTATTGTATTCTACATCTAATAAAACTTTTCCTTTATAATTTACATATCCGTATCTATATCCCTCAATTGTTTTATTTGACACTATATATCCTGTATTTTGCTCAATGCCATCCATTTCACTTTTATCATATATTGCAATTACTTTATCTACATTTTGATTTAAATTAACTGCTACTACTATGCCTATTATTATGGCTATTACCAGTATTATTACTACTATTATTTTTTTCATATTATCACATTCCTTTTTAGGTACAAATTATGTTAAATTATTTATTTTTGTATCCTTTCTTATGGCTATTATTTTAGCATGTAATAGTAGTACTTTCAAGTTGTTTTTCGATTTTTTTATTACTTTTTTGTATGTAGAAAAAGTTTAAGTAAGTTTTAATATTAGCAAAAAATTTATCTTCTTCCTTTATTTATTCCAAATATTCCTCCAAGTCCTCCACATAAAATACTTGCAAGTATCATAATTATAGAATTTATTGTCATTGAGAAGTTTCCATTTATTAGGCTCGAAATTATATAAATAAATATTAAATATATTCCTCCAATTATAGCTCCATTTAATAGTCCATTTTTTCTTGATTTTATATTTGCAATCGAACTTCCAATTAGTAAACTTACTCCTGTAATGACTACAATAGCTGGTGATATAGTATTTTCCCCTATATTTGTATTTGTCAAAATACATGAGTATATTAGTAGTAAAATCATTGTTAATAAAAACGATATTCCTACTCCCTTTGTGATATTTATTAAATTATCTGTTTTTATCATCATTCCATTTCCTTCCTTTATATAAATTTATTCTATATATTTTATTTAATTTTTACTGCTTTTAGAACTTTTTTATTATACATTAAGTCATTGACTTTTTTTGAATATAAGTTATAATAACTATATTATGAATATTGAATATACTGTAAAAAATTCTGATTTAAATATAAATCAAATATTAAGCGAAAAATTAAAAATTTCAACAAGACTAAAAAATAAACTTATACGCAACAATCGCATTTTAAAAAATGGGCAACCCGTAGATACTCGCATCTTTCCTGCAAATGGTGATATTATTAAAATTCTCCTTGATTATCCTGAGGATAATTCTAATATTTTGCCTTGTAAGATGAATTTAGATATTTTGTTTGAAGATGAACATTTAATGATTGTAAATAAACCTTCAGGAATTGCTGTACATCCTTCAATATTGCATTTTGAAGACACTTTGTCTAATGGAATTAAATTTTACTATGAAAAGAAAGGATTAAGCAAAAAAATAAGACCTGTAAATAGGCTTGATTTAAATACTTCTGGAATTGTAGTTTTTGCTAAAAATGAATATATTCAAGAATGCTTAATTAAACAAATGCAATTAGATATTTTCAGAAAAGAATATATCGCTTTAGTTTGTGGTAATTTTAAAGAATCTTCTGGAACTATAAATGCCCCTATTGCTAGAAAAGATAATAGCATTATTGAAAGATGCGTATCTTCTTCTGGTCAAGAAGCTATAACTATTTATGAAGTTTTAAAACAACCTGCAACTATAGATGATTTCATGAAATATAGAAATTCAATGGTTGGTTTTGAAAATTCTATGCGAAATAACACTGGTATCTATAATTCTGAAACTTCTATGCGAAATAACACTGGTATCTATAATTCTGAAACTTCAATACAAAACAATACCGGAAACTATTCTTATGATTTTTCATTAGTTAAATGTATTTTAAAAACTGGCAGAACTCATCAAATTAGAGTTCATATGTCTCATATTGGTCATCCTTTAGTTGGCGATAGTTTATATGGAAATGAATCTAAGTATATTAGTGGTCAAGCTTTGCACTGCTTTAAAATAGAATTTGTACATCCTGTTACAAATAAATTGTTAACCATTTTTTCTAAGTAATTATAATGTTAATTTTTAAAAATATACATTTTGTGCCAATTTAGTCGCCAGTGGCTATATTGAGACAAAATCTTAAATTAAAGAAATAAACATTTTCCTTCAGTTTAATTTCTAAAAATAACTGAGACAAAATGTTTATTTTTTTGCTTATCTTCTTCTATAGCATCCTCTAAATCTTCCGGTTGTGCCGTTATCACTGGAATTCGGTTGCACTTCTGCATTTAAGAAAACATTAACCGATTCTGTTTCGTTAGAATTGCAGCCACCATTACTTCCATTACCACCGTTTCCATTATTGCCATTGTTTCCGCCATTGCCACTGTTTCCATTATTCACATTATTTCCACCATTGCCACCATTGCCATTAATACCAATATCCAAGCTATCTGTATCTAAAGTAGCCGTATTTCCAACTATATTGTTTTCACCGCTTATGGAAAGGACTTCAATTTCGTTATTACCGTTTTGAACATTTGACATTTGATTTCCATACCAACTTCTGTTACAAAACCTTCTTTTCAACATAAAAATCAGCTGTGATAAAAATGCTGTTATAAATGCTAAAATTGTATATAATATTGCTAAAATCAAGAATGATGTGTCAAACACAGTATATGCTAGTATTAAAAATATGCCTAAAAATACTCCTGCAACTATAATAGGACTTCTTAATAGTCGTTGTAATGCTATAGCAAAAAGAATTGTTGCAATTGGTATTATTACAAATATAAGTATAATATTCATATTACATTACCTCACTATCTATGTTAGTTTAGTATATAATATGTATCTCTTCTCTTTTTGGTACCTATTTATATTCTACTTTTACTAAAAATAATCCTTGAGGAGGCATCGTTTTTCCTGCATTTTCTCTTTTTCCCTCTTCTATTATTTTAGAAATATCTTTTGGATCAGTTTTTCCCATTCCAACATCAACAAGAGTTCCTGCTATTATTCTAACCATATTGTACAAAAAGCCATTACCCGTAAGTTCTATATAAATTCTATCTTTATCTTGAATAACTTTTGCTTCGTATATAGTTCTGACGCTGCTTTTGCTGCTAGTTCCACTTGCTTTAAACGCCTTAAAGTCATGCTCTCCCTCAAAGTATTTTGCCGCTTCTTGCATTTTTTTTACATCTAATTTTTGTGGTACATGTGTCTCAAAATTTCTATATAAAGCACTTCCACAAGTGCTATTATTTATCACATATCTATATGTTTTACATTTGCAAGTAAGCCTACTGTGAAATCTTTCATCAACTTCTTCACAGCTAATTATTCTAATAGATTTTTTTATTTTAGAATTTATTGCGATTTGAAATTTTTCAATTGGAAGTTTTGAATTTGTTTTAAAATTTGCAACTTGTCCAATTGCATGAACGCCCGCGTCTGTTCTACCTGATGCATTTAATTCAACTGTTTCTCCTGTAATTTCTTCTAAAACTTTCTCAATTGTACCTTGAATATTTAGTTTGTTGGGTTGTTTTTGCCA
>JAFTFU010000208.1 GCA_017458285.1 Clostridia bacterium
TCTTCTTCTATTTTGTAACTGTTGTAATAAAATTCTTTGTACTTTTCTCTATATTTTTGAAATTCTTTAGATTTATCCATCCCTTTTATGCTAGTTTTACTAGCATTTCCTCCTTCTTTTAGTTTTACTTTTCTTTGTTATTATACTTCATTGTTTTTTTATTTGTTCCTTTTTCCTGTTTATTTATACTATATTTTTAGTTTTTATTCAATATACTTTTTAGTATTTTTTTATTTTTAACATTTTGTGCCAGTGTATTAGTAGTTATATTGTTTTATTTTAAAAATACACATTTTGTATCAGAGAGCAAAAAAATGCGCTACTTACCAAAATGTGTTTTTTTTGAAATTTGACTTTTTGGGTCAGTGTATTTTATAAAATTTTTCCTTCTTCATAGCACGCTAAAATATAGCTTGGATTTTCAAAATACATACTGCTATTATAGTTATCAAACTCAGGAATAATCCATGAAGTTAATACCTCTATTAGCTTATCTATATAATCTGAGTCGCTTTTACTTATCATTATTATTAATCGTTGATATACTTTTCCAATATCCCAATGTGTTGGTGGATTTGTATTTATTGTTTTGGATAAAATATCATATTTTCCATTTTTAATATTATATTTTTCTATTAGTTCATCACTTACTTTATCTATATTTTCGCAATGATACACTTCTGCTAAATTATAAATTTTTATTATTTCTTCTTTTCCTATTTTTTCAATAATTTGTTTTTTTGTGTTCTTTGTTTTTCTAGCAATATATTCTATTAAAGCACAAACAAAGAAAATATCATTTTCTTTTTGATTTTCTCCCATTTTAAAGCTCCTTAACATCTAAAAATTTTATACATTGTAAAGATTTTTCAGTACAAAATGCTATTTGATGAGTAGGATGCCTAAACTTGGCTAATTCCCAAAATGCGTTTCTAGTAATATTACCTTTTATTAAATCTGAAATATAATTATATACTTGGTCATCTGCCATTGCACCTATAACTATATCATAATCATGTTTTTTTCCTGCTCTACAATTTATAATGAAATCTAGCCATTCTTCTGTCATCAATGTAAAATCTTTGATTTTTAAAGATAAGTTTTGTTCGTATTCATACATATTAATTGTTGGAGTAGGATATTTTTCAGCCCATTTACGTGCTTGCTCTTCTAATATAGTACAATAAAATCCATTTCCAAAATCTTTTGTATATTTTCCTTGAATTATTTTGGGCATTTCTATTTTACAATAACTTCCATGATATATTATTTGCATTTTTTCCAACTCCTATTTTATATTGATTTGTTTATAATTTATTATTCTACAAATTATCACAAATTCCTATTGTTATTGTTCTTTTTTACATAATTTTTAGTAATTTTGTTTCTTTACCTATTGTTACAAAGTCACAACATTATTTTCACATTCGTATTTTAAAATATTTACTAAATACTCTCTTTTTGGATTTTTCAATCCGTTTAACTCTTCTATTGCATTTTCTTTTTTTAAAAAATGAAGTCTCTCAAATTCAGTTTCTAAATTATTGTTTATTAAATATTCATTGTACTTTTCAAAATGTTCTTGCAACTCTTTAGCCGTCATGTCTATTGTTGCTTTTGATAAAATTCTAACTCCTTTTTGCTTGTCTATTTCTTCGATATACATATAAGTTATTTCATGATTTGATACAAGTTTTTCATTTTTTAAATCAATATTTAATTCTTCTTTTGCTTCTCTAACTATTGTATTTAAAAAGTCTATATTTCCGTTGGTTATGTCGTTTTTTTCATCTATATTTCCACCTGTTGTTTGTAGCATTCCAGGATAAGAAGTGTTGTCGCCTAATTCTCCAACTACAAAATATCCGTCTTTTGTTTCTAAAACACATCCTGCACTTATACTTTTACATCCATATTCTACTGGCAATCCATTTTTTTCAGCATACAAATAATGCGCATAGTCTGATTTCTTGCATAGTACTTTTACGAATTGATTGTCTTCTATAATTTTATCTACACACATTATTTTTCCGTTCCATATGTTTAACCCTGAGTTTTTCAATTCGTTAAAATTGTCTGTTATTGCTTGCTTAATTTCTTTTGGTAAATATATTTCTTCCTCACTTAAATTTCCTATCATCTTTTTATTTTTTACTATGTACAACATAAAACTATATCCTCCTTTTGGGTTCGTTTTTTTAGACTTTTTATTGCTAATTTCTTGTTTTATAATAGTTATAACACTTAACCGTATCTAAATGAATAATTTCATTTCTATCTAATAAATTACCTATTACCCATTTTGATACTTCACACATTCCCTTATCAATATCATTTTTTATTAACTCAACATACGGTTCATAACAGTATTTCCTATTTTCTTCTGTAGCGTCCGCAAGATATATGATTTTTTCTAGTGTACTCATATTTTCTCTTCCAGTTGTATGGTATCTTACTGCATTTATCATATCATCAGTGAAATTATATTTTTCTTTACATATTTGTGCGCCTATTATTCCGTGAATTAGATTTTTGCTTTGCTTTTCTATGTCATCTAGCTCAATTTCATATTTGCGCAAATATTTTTTTGTTTCTTCTTCTGATATTTCTTTTGCTATATCATGTGCTATAGCCACTAATTTAACTATATCTTCATCTTCGTTATATATTTTGGCGTATTCTATTGCTCTTTTCACTACTCCCTCAGAATGTGTAAATCTTTTTTCTGATAATACTTTTTTTACATCATTATATAGTTCCTCGTATTTAATCATTGTTTTCTCCTTCTCTCTTCTTAGTCCGTACAAATATGGTGATTTTATTCTATTTAAGTTTCTTCTACAGTTCTTTTAACATTTCTTTTATTGCTCTACTTCTGTGAGAAACACTGTTTTTTTCTTGCTCTGAAGCTTCCCCAAATGTCTTATTTAAATCTTTTGAATAAAATATGCAATCATATCCAAACTCTTTACTTCCAAGTTCTTTGGTTGATATTTCACCATATGTTTTTCCGACAAAAGTTTTATGTTCTCCGTTGGGATAATATGCTATAATTGTACATATGAAATACGCATCTTTATTTTTTCCCTCTAATTCTCTTTGAATTTTATCACGATTAGCTTGATCATCTCCATGTATTCCTGCATATCTTGCACTATATATACCAGGAGCACCTTCTAAAGAATCTACACATAATCCACTGTCTTCTGCTATAACAATATATTCTAGTCCTTTTTCTTTTAAAAATTTATGTATTGTTTCTGCTTTTATTAACGCATTTTCTTCAAATGTTTGTCCTGTTTCTTCAATTTCATCAAAATACTCGATATCTTTTAAAGTTATTATATTATACTCTGTTAGTATTTCTTTAAATTCTTTAAATTTATGTTGGTTGTTTGAAGCAAGTACAATTGTTTTCATATTTACATCTCCTTATTTTTTTATATTTTCTTCTTTTTAGTATCTTTTTTAGATTTCAAGCTATTCCATTTTTCCTGAATTACTATTAAATTCTTTTACTAACTTTAACATTTTGTTGCAATTATCTTGTATTTCTTTTTTATCAAATTTTTGCATATTATTAAATGGTACACATTCTACTCCTGCTTTTTCAAACATAGTATTAGTTATTTCTACTAATTCAGGATAATCATACATTCCTAAATAAATGACTTTTTTTATTCCTACTTGTATTATTGCTTTTGCACATTCATTACATGGAAATAATGTAATGTATATAGTAGTTCCTTTTAAATCTGCTCCGTTACTGTTTAAAATGGCATTTAATTCTGCATGTACTACCCATGGATTTTTTGTGGTGTATAGACAATTAGTTTTTTCTCCGATACTGTCCCATGTAAAAGTATTGTCATCCATTCCGGCAGTTAACCCATTATAACCAACTGAAATTATTCTTTTTTCGTCATTTACTATACATGCTCCTACTTGTGTTTTTGGATCCTTGCTTCTAGTTGATGACCACATCGCAAGCCCCATAAAGTATTCGTCCCATGTTGAATATATTTCCCTTTTTGTTGCCATAATATGCCCCCTTTTTTCTTTTAATAATTCCATTTTATTTTTATTCTATAATCCGTCTGAAAAACTTGTAAATGTTCCTCTTTCAACTTCAGGAAGTCCAAATTTTTCTTTTCCTAAATGTATAGATTTGATCATAAATGCCATATTTCTCCCTAGATTTCTCATAGTTTGTAGGCCTTCTAAATCTTTTTCTACATCTTCAGCTTTTGACCCATGAACTTCGTTCCAATAACTGCTTGATACAATTGGCATGTTGCAAATTGTAAAATACTTATTTATTTCGTCAAACGCAGATGTACTTCCTGCTCTTCTTGATGAAACTACTGTTGCTCCTACTTTCATTGTTTTGTTAAAATGTGTGCTAAAAAATAATCTATCTAAAAATGAAATAATTGTGCCATTTGCATGTGAATAATATACTGGTGTTCCAATTACTATTCCATCTGCTTCTTCAAATTTTGGTGCCACTTCGTTTACGATGTCATCAAATATACATTTTCCATTCTTTACACAGGTTCTACATGCTATGCAGCCTCTAATATCTTTGTTTCCTAAACATATTGTTTCACTTTCTATGCCTTCATTTTTTAAAGTGTTTTCTAACTCTCTTAATGCTCTTCCTACGCATCCTTTTTCACGTGGACTTCCATTTAATATTAATACTTTCATTCTCATTCTTTCCTTTCTCCTTGCATAATTTTTTTCACTATATTACATGTTTATTTCTATTAAATTTTTTTATGAATTTTTTAATTAAACCTAACTCATTTTTTATTATGTGTCAGGCTTAAAAATTAATATTTTTATAATTTATACTTTTTTCTGTTTCTTTTGAACTAGCTTTATAACTGTAAACTTTCATTCTTTGTCCTATATTTTCTTTCTCGTATTATATCAACTATATTTATATATTTCAATGATTTTAGTTTATTTTTTGTATTTAATTTATGATAGTTTAATTTTAAAAAATATACTTAATTTCTCAGTTAATTTTATGCAAATAACTTTCAAAATCAATACAGAAAGTTGATGCAAAGCTACTTTCAAAGTTTTTACTCCAACTATTGACATTTAACTTGAATTAAAGACAGATAAAAAGGAATGATAGTTTTACATCATTCCTTTTTATCTATAACTTTAAGCATAAATTCAATAAATTCATTAATAAAATAGATGTTTTATTTTATTGATTATTGTTTTTATAAAAGATTTTTTATATGGTATTATTTGTATACAATCATTATCGTTTTTCACATTAATCTGAGTTTTCCTATTTTTAAAAATTTTATCATAAGAATAAAGTTCTGCTTTTTCTAATTCTTCTATTTTGGAATTTTCAGAAAAAATTTTCAACAAATTATTCTTTTCTTCCTCATTTTTACACCAATATTTTAAGTGTATAAGCGCTATAATTGAAATGGCTTCTTTGCTTACATTTTGTTTATATAGAGGAATACTTAAGTCATATTTAATTTCATAATTTTGCTTTCTTTTTTTATCTATATATTCTCTAAATTTTTGCGGTATTTTGTTAATATAATCTTCGTCTAAAATATTTAAAAATGAATAAACCTCTGAATACACAACTTCACTGTACATAAATATCTCCTTTTCCTCTGTTCTTATTATTTTCACTTGTAATTACATTTGTTGCTTCTGTAATATCTTCTCTAGTTATTCCCATCTCAGTATATGTTGTTGATAAATTCTGTAGTACGGGGTCTTCTTTAGATCTAGATGCATTATTTAAGATTTCTTCAATTCTTTTGTCGATATTATACATTTGCAAATCTGTATCTTCAGGTACTCCAAGAACTTCTGTTAGACCTTTTTTAACTATTGAACCACTTGGTTCATACATTTTAATTGTGTTTAAAATTTCATCTTTTGTTCTATCGCTATATTCAACAGAGCCATCTTGTATACCTTTTTTAAATGCTTCCAATATATTAGTGAAATTCCCTAACCTTTCTAATCTAATTTAATTTCATCTGTATGACAATGTGGCGTCAAATTTATGTTTTCCTCTTTAATTCCAAAATGATCCGCAATCTCTTCTATATATCTATTTCTTGTTGCTCCATTATCTAGAAAATCGATAAACCCCAAAGTTCCTAACCATTCATACTCATACCCCAAATATACTAGTGCTGAATTTACGAGTCCTCTAACATTTTGACCTTCATAGGGCAAAACATTAATACCAGGATTTTTTTGTCGAGCTTCTTGTGCCATATCTTTTGGGCAAATTATATATGCACCCTCTGGTATTTGTACCTTATCTTTTATTTGAAAATCAGCAGGATTATAACTTGTTACGTTTAAATCTTTTGGCAAACCTTCTAGTGGTATTATTATTCCTATTTTCTTGTCATCCCAGCTAGAAAAATCAGCATTAGCCACCTCAC
Source organism: Clostridia bacterium (assembly GCA_017458285.1). Lineage (GTDB taxonomy): Bacteria > Bacillota > Clostridia > TANB77 > CAG-508 > CAG-269. The sequence continues at coordinate 6,450 of JAFTFU010000208.1, forward strand.
TGCAAGCTGCCAAATGTGTAGTTTCTCTTGATGATGGAATTTCTATTTCTCCATAACTTCCAGAAATTTTATGTGTACTTTTTTTATCAATCATTCTAAGTATTTCTCCGTTTTCTGGAAGATCATCTGTTAAATGTGTAAATGCGATTTCTCCAACTCTTTTATCTTGACCGTTTATCACTTTCATCAAGAACAATTTCTATATTTGCTTCTCCTAGAATTCTACATGCCTCTTCAAAACTAATATTTAGTTCTTCTAAAGTTTTTGCATTACTAATATTGGTTAGTTTTTCTATTAGCTTATTTGACGACGTATATCTTCTACCCAAAAAATTTACTCCTATAATACCACTTTGTTCGTAAATTTCATTTGCTTTTTCTATTATTTTTTGTTTTTGTGATATAAGACTCTTCATTTCCATATCTAGTTTTGCAATTTCTTTTTTGTAGATTAATGCTTTTATAATCTTACCTTTTTTATATTTTTTCATATTTAATTGTTCCAATTGCTCTTGTAAACTATCTACTTTCTTCCATTGTTCATCTTCCGCTTTATTTAATTTAAGTATCTCATTACAGGCTTTAATCAACGTTTCTTTTACATCTTTAAACATAATATATTTTATCTCCTCGTATTTTTCATAAATTATTACATTCATTATACCTGTATTATATAATTTTTTCAAGAGATTAAAAAAATTATTGCAATTTAATCGCAAAATTAGTATTTAGGATTACAGTTCACATCTGAATTTTTTTAGCAATCCTGATAACATTGCTATTCCTTGTTCTGTAAAAAAATATGGTAAATATTTGTGATGTTTACCTCTACCAGTATTTTTATAAAAGGTCGCAATTTGCGACCATAGATTATATAAATTAAGTTTTTTTATTTTTTCATTAGATATTTCATCTTTAACTATTAAGTTTTTCATTTCATTTTCCATAATCTGACATTCTTATCCCAAACTATATATAGAAAAATCTGACACACTAAAGTAGTTAAAAGTGTTAAAAATGTTAATATAATTAATACCTTTTTCGTGCAAAACAAAACCGCTATATCTCTTGATATAACGGTTTTTCTTTGGTGGCTTCAACTGGAATCGAACCAGTGACACGAGGATTTTCAGTTTTCCAGCTTTTCTGATTTTTGATAATTTTTAATGTTAGTTGGTATCACTTAAAACCTTTGTATTTAAAGACTTTTTTAACTTTTTATACTAAAAATCTATAAAAATAAATAAAGATAAAAATGACTTTTTTTACAGAAATTTTTTAGATATTTTTTAGATGTTTTTAGATTATAATTTTTACTATTGATATAATTTTTAAATTTTCTATAACAGATTATTCATATTAAGGTAAAACTACTCTACTTTAATATGAAATTGCCTTAAAATCGATTGTGAGGCTTAATTGAATAAGAATAAA